>JAEZSU010000251.1 GCA_023421635.1 Actinomycetes bacterium
GGTCAGGCGGTGAACGCCTCGATCCCGGTACGGATGCGCTCCGCGAGCGCGGTCTTCTCCGGGCCGGTGAGGAACGCGGCCTCGGCGGCGGCGTACTCGGCGGCGCTGAACTCCGCAACACCCCAGCCGAACCGCTCCTCGATGGTGCGGAACTCGCTGGTGAGCGACAGGCGGGAGATGAGCCGGTTGTCGGGGTTGACGGTGACGGTGAACCCGAGTTCGCGCAGCAGGTCGATCGGGTGGTTCTCGGCCCCGTCGACGACACCGCCGTCGGAGTTCGAGCCGACGCACACCTCGAGCGGGATGCGGCGGTCGACGACCCACTGGGCCGTGCGGCCGAGCTCGAGCCGTGCCTGGCCCGCGGCGCGGGCGGCGGCGACCTCACGGACCGCGGTGCGGACCGAGAGCGGACGCCCGTTGAGGGTGACGTCCTCGATCACGCGCACGCCGTGGCCGAGCCGCAGCGCGTGCGCGAGGTGCACGGTCTCCCAGACGCTGTGCGCGCCGTCGGCCTCGCCGCCGTGGATCGTGTACGGCACGCCCTCCCGGTCGAGGAGGGTGGTGGCGTCCAGGTGGTGGCGGACGGGGAAGCCGTCCTCGGGGCCGGCGATGTCGTAGCCCGCGACACTGCCGCCCCATTCGCCGTACGTGGCGACGGTGAGCCGGGCGATCTCGAAGCTCAGGGTCGAGGAGCGCATGCCGCACAGCAGCTGACGGGCACGGATGCCACCGCCCGCGGCCGCGACCTCCGCCTCGCCCTCGCGCAGGCCCGCCGCGACCGCTTCGACGGCGACGCGCAGCGGGAGCCCGCCGAGGATGTGCTTCTCGGGCGCCCAGCGGGTCTCGGCGTAGACGATGCCGTCGGCGGCCGCCTCCACGACCCACTCGCGGGCGACGCGGGCGATGGCCTCCTCGGTCTGCATGACCGCGGTGGTGAGGCCGAACTTCTCGTCCCAGTGGTTCACGCGAGGTTCGGCGACCTCGCCCGCGAACCAGGCGGCGAGCGTGTCGGGGTCGTCGTACGGGAGGGCGACGCCGGCCGCATCCGCCAGCTCGATGAGGGTCTCCGGGCGCAGCGACCCGTCGAGGTGGTCGTGCAGGCTGATCTTCGGGAACGCCGCCCAGGGCTCGTCGGCCTGCGACCAGCGCGGGAGGCGGACGGGCGCGGTCACGCCAGCGCCGCCAGCGCGAACGAGACCATGTCGGCGAAGGTCGCCTCCCGCTTCTCCGCGGGCCATTCCTCCCCCGGCTTGTCGCTGATGGTGCCGAGCATGAGCGCCTCGAAGCCCTCGCGGCGGGCGAGCGCATACAGCGCCGCAGCCTCCATGTCGATGCCGAGGGTGCCGAGTTCGATGAGCGCGGGGACGACGTCCGGGCCGCCGCCGTAGAACGCGTCGGAGGTGAACAGCGGGCCGACGTGGATCTTCTTGCCGGTCTGCTCGCCGTGCTCGACGGCCTTGCGCAGCAGGTCGAAGCTCGGCGCGTGGCTCAGGCGCACGGTGGGCACCCACGCGTCGGCCATCGCCGAGTTCGTGTGCGCGGCGGAGGCGGCGATGACGTCGCCGAGTTCCAGGTAGGGCTGGATCGCGCCGATCGTGCCGACCCGGATGATGCGCTTGACACCGTAGAAGCGGGCGAGCTCGGTCGCGTAGATCGCGAACGAGGGCATGCCCATGCCGGAGGCGAGCACCGAGACCGGGCGGCCCTGGTAGGTGCCGGTGTAGCCGAGGATGCCGCGCACCTCGGTGACCAGGCGGGGGTTCTCGAAGAACGTCTCGGCGATGAGCTTCGCGCGGCGCGGGTCGCCGGGCATGAGCACGTCGGGGGCGAAGTCGCCGGGCTCGGCGCTGATGTGCGGGGTTGCCATGGGAGTCCTTTCTGGGGTCGGCGCGCTCAGGCGAGCTGGCCGGGGGCGAAACGGCGGAGCACGAGCCGCTCGGCCCAGCTGACGATGCCGTAGAAGACGAGGGACACGAGGGTCAGCACGGCGGCCGCGGCCCACAGGTCCGTGTACGCCGAGCCGGAGCGCGCGATGACGATGGCGTGGCCGAGGCCGTCACCGGTGGCGAGCCACTCGGCGAGGGTCGCCGCGAGCACCGAGGTCGGTGCCGCGATGCGCGCGGAGGCGAAGATCGCCGGCAGCGTGTAGGGCAGCTGCAGCCGCCACAGGTTGGTCCACACGGACGCGTCGTAGCTGCGCATGAGGGTGAACGCGTCGGCCGGGACCTGCTTGAGGCCGGTCTGGGTGTTCGCGAGCGTCGGGAAGAAGGTGACGATCGCGGTGATCGCCACGACGCCGCCGAGTCCGCGCCCGAGGGCGAGGATGAGCACCGGGATGAGCACGATGATCGGCACCGAGCGCAGGGCCACCGCGAGCGGGGTGAACACCCGCTCCGCCACCGGGAAGGTGACGAACAGCACTGCGACGGCGACGCCGATCACCAGCCCGGCGACGTATCCGACGCCGGCGTGCACGACGGTGACCAGCAGCGCCTCGCCGAGTGCGGCACGCGCCTCGGCGGCGCCCTCGTCCACGAACAGGCGCTTGAAGACGTCGAGCGGGGATTTGCCGACGAAGGGCGACACGTCGAACACGACGAGGTAGGCCTGCCAGGCGAGCAGGATGACGACGACCGAGCCCGCGACCCAGGCGGTGCCGATCAGCATCCGGCGCAGCGGCGAACCCGTCAGCGCGGCGGAGCGGGCCGGGGCGGTGGAGATGCCCGCGGACCACGGCACCAGCACGCGGCGCAGGAGCCCGAACAGGGCGTAGGGCACGGAGGCCATGGCGGTCACGATGACCGCGACCGACCACACCCGCGGCAGGTCGAGGCCCATGAGGCCGTTGATGAGCAGCACGCCCAGGCCCGACTTCGCGCCGATGAACTCGCCGAAGATCGCGCCGAGCGCGGCGGCGGGCACACCGATCTGCAGGCCGGTGAGGATGGCGGGGACGCCCGCGGGCACCCGCACGAACCGCAGCGCCGACAGCGGGCCGCCGCCCCAGGCGGTGACGAGCGTGAGCGAGCCGCCGTCGGCCGAGCGCAGGCCGAGCATCGTGCCGACGAGGGTCGTGAAGAAGACCGACAGCGAGGTGAGGACGACCCGGGCGGTGTCCGGCTCGAACGTGAGCTGCAGGAGCGGGTTGACCGCGACGATCGGCAGGCAGAAGAGGGTGAGCGCGAGGCGCAGGAAGAGCGATTCGAGCGCGGGCACCTGCACGAAGAGCACCGCGAGCACGATCGCGACGAGGTTGCCCCAGAACCAGCCGCGGAGGGCCACCCAGCCGGTGACGAGGAAGCTGTTGAGGTACAGGGAGGAGTGCTCGACGAGGCTCTGCGCGATCGCGCTGGGCGCGGCGAGCACGCCCGCGCGGGTGAGCCACAGGTCGGCGAGCAGTTCCCACAGGCCGAGCATGACCAGGCAGACGACGACCGTGGTCAGCCAGCCGCTGACCGCGCTGCGGCGCGAGGCGGAGCGCACCCGCGCACGCTCGGCGGCGATCTGGGCGGTGTGGTCGACGGCACGACGCTCCCGGTGGGTGGCGGGTGCGATGCTCATTCCGCGGCTCCCGCCTCGGCGGCCTCGTCGTGCCCGGCGTGCAGCAGGGTGGACAGCTGGTCGCAGACCCGATGGAACTCGGGTGTCGTGAGCAGGTCGCGGCCGCGCGGGCGGGGGAAGTCGATGGTGATGTCACCGACGATGCGGCCCGGCCGCGGGGACATCACGATGACGCGGTCGGCGAGGAACGCCGCCTCGGAGATGGAGTGGGTGACCAGCAGCGCGGTCGCGTTGGATGCGGACCAGAGGCGCTGCAGCTCCTCGTTCATGCGCTGACGGGTGATCTCGTCGAGGGCGCCGAAGGGCTCGTCCATGAGGAGGATCTCCGGCTCGGTCGCGATCGCGCGGGCGATCGCCACGCGCTGGCGCATGCCGCCGGACAGCTGTGCGGGCCGGGCGTCCTGGAATCCGTCCAGGCCCACCATGTGGATGAGCTCGTCCACCCGCTCCTTCGGCACCGGCCTGCGCATGACCTGACCGGGCAGGCGGATGTTGTCGCGCACGCTCCGCCACGGCAGCAGGGAGGGGTCCTGCAGTGCGAGGCCGAGACGGTGCGCCTTGCGGATCGCCTCGGGGCTCTCCCCGTGGATCGTGATCTCACCGGAGGAGGGCTGCTCGAGGTCGGCCAGCATCCGCAGGATCGTGGACTTGCCGCAGCCGGACGGGCCGAGCAGCACCGTGAACGAGCCGCGCGGGACGCTCAGCGAGACATTGTCGAGCGCGACGACGTCGCGGTGCTTCGTCGAGTAGACCTTGGTGAGGTCGGTGAGGGAGAAACCAGTCGTGTCCACGTGGGTGGTGCTTTCGTTCGGGATGGGTCCGGGAGACGACACGGCGGCGCACCGCGGGACGGGCGGTGCGCCGCCGTGTGGCGTCACTTGATGGTGTTGGCGCCCGCGTAGACGGCTTCGAGCACGGAGGTGTCGAAGATGGACTCGTCGGCGGGGAGGCCGAGCGCGTCGAGCGTCTCGACGTTCTTGGCGATGCCCTCGGCGGAGATCCAGAGCAGGCCGTGCTCCTCGGTCTCCGGGGTGACCAGCAGCGCGAGCTGGCGCTCGGCCTGCTTGGTCTGGTTCTCGACGGTCAGGCCGCCGTCCTTGGCGTAGTCGTTGACGGTGAGGTCGACGGCGAGCGCCGGGTCCGCCACGTACTCCTGCCAGCCCTTGATCTCACCGGCGAGGAAGCCCTCGATGGCGGCGCGCTTGGCGTCGTCCTCGAGCGACTCGCGGGTGACGACGTAGACCTGCGCGTAGATGTCGTAGCCGTAGTCGGCGGTGAGCATCGTGACGCCCTCGACGCCGGTGTTCTCCTCGTAGGAGATGGGCTGCTCGGTGTAGAAGACCCACATGCCGTCGACCTCGCCCGAGATGAGCGGGGCGACGTCGAAGCTGACCGGGACGGTCGTGATCTTCTCGGCGTCGAGGTCGTTGTACGCCTCCAGCGCCTTCTGGGCGGCCTCGTCACCGGCGGGGACGCCGATCTTGGCGCCCTCCATGTCGGCGGGCGTGTTGATCGGGTTCTCCGGGGTGGAGAGGATCGCGAGGGGGTTCTTCTGGAAGCCGGCGGCGATGATCACCAGGTCGGCGCCCTGCTCGTTGGCGCGGGCGACGTTGTCGGCGTTGGCCAGCGCGATGTCGGCCTGGCCGGCGGCGACGGCGGCCATCGGGTCGACGTCCGGGCCGCCCGGGAGGATGTCGACGTCGACGCCGAACTCGTTGTAGTAGCCCTCGGCGTCGGCGATGTAGCTGCCGCCGAACTGGACCAGCGGGATCCAGGAGGTCTGCAGCGTGAGCTCGACGAGCTCCTCGCCGTCGGTGCTCGCAGTGTCGGTCGAGGACGACGCGCAGCCTGCGGTGGCCAGCAGCGCCGCGACGCCGACTGCGGCGACGGCCGCGCGCGCGGCGCGGGAGCGGAAGGGACGGAAGACCATGGGTTCTCCTCGTGGTCGGCAGGGTGGTGTGAGGCGATGAAACACAAAGCGTTTTGCGTTCGTGCGTGACGTTACGTGCCCCCTGTTTCGACTCTGGATCGGAATGTTTCCCGGGTGTTACACGCGCACGGGGCATCCGCGGAATCCCGCCGTCCTCAGTGAACGTGACGGCCGGACCGATGTGACACGCCCGGATTCCAAGACGGTTTGCGTGAGCGCGAACATGACACCGCCCCGCACCGCGGGGTGCGGTGCGGGGCGGCGTGGGCGAGGTCAGTCGCGGGGCGCGTGGGCGGCAAGGAACTCGTACACCTCGGTCGTGTCCACGCCCGGGAACGCGCCGGTGGGCAGCGTCGCGAGCAGCGTCCGAGGCGTCCGCACGTTCGGCCAGGCGTTCTCGCGCCACTGCGCCTCGAGCTCGGCCGGCGCGCGACGGCAGCACACCTCCACGGAGTGCTTGGAGACGCCGCGGTTCGCGGTGTCGCGGCCGATGAACCACTTGGTGTCGTCGAAGCGCACCCCCACGCTCACCGAGTGCTGTCCCTCGCTGGAGTTCTCCACGCGGGCGGTGCACCAGTACGTGCCGTTACCGGTGTCGGTGTACTGGTAGTACGGGTTGAACCGGTCGTCGACGTCGAACACGACGCGGCTCGTCCACCGCCGGCAGCACATCTGCCCCTCGATGGAGCCGAGCCGGTCGGTCGGGAAGTTGACGTCGTCGTTCTCGTACGCCTTCGTGATCGTGCCCGACTCGTGCACCTTCAGGAAGTGCACCGGGATGCCCAGGTGCACCGTGGCGAGGTTGGTGAACCGGTGCGCGGCGGTCTCGTACGAGACCGAGTACGCGTCGCGGAGGTCCTCGATCGAGATCTCGCGGTTGGTCTTGGCCTCCTGCAGCACCGGCACCACGTGCGACTCCGGGATGAGCAGTGCTCCGGTGAGGTAGTTCGTCTCCACCCGCTGGCGCAGGAACTCGGCGTAGCTCGTCGGCTCACGATGCCCGAGGACCCGGCTGGACAGGGCCTGCAGCACGGCGGTGCGCGAGTCGCCCTTGGCCGCGACCCGGCTCGACAGGTACAGCCGGCCGTGCTTCAGGTCGGCGACCGAGCGGGTCGTCTGCGGCAGGTCGGGCACGTAGTGCAGCGTGAACCCGAGGTGCGCGGCGATGTCGCTCGCCGTGCGCTGGGTGAGCGGTCCGCCGGGGTGGGCGACCGCATCCAGCACGGCCTTGGCCTCCTGCTCGAGATCGCCGAAGTAGTTGTTCTGACTGCGCATGAGGTGGCGCAGCTCGAGGTTGGCGCGGCGGGCCTCCTCCGGTGTCGCCGAACGCTCGTCGCGCAGCCGCTCGATCTCCCCCTGCAGTGCGAGCATGGCCTTCAGCGCCTCGTCGGGCACGGTCTTGCCGATGCGGAACGGCGCGATGCCGAGCGCCTGGAAGATCTGGCCGCGCATCGCTCGCTCGAGCGAGATCTCCAGCGACGCGCGCTCATCCAGCGGCTCGGCTTCGAGCAGGGCGTCGATCGTGGTGCCGAGGGCCTTCGCGATCGCACGGAGCAGGGTGAGCTTCGGCTCCCGCTTGCCGTTCTCGATCATCGACATCTGACTCGGCGCACGGTCGACCGCGGCGGCGAGGTCCTCCAGCGTCATGCCCCGTTTGGTGCGCAGCTGACGGATGCGGCGGCCGATGGTCAGCGCATCGGCCTCGGCGTCCTCGGCAAGCTCTTCTGCGATCGTCATGGCGGGGAGTCTGTCACATGAACAGAAATTCCCGCAAAATTCTCTCCGGATTTGGACAAGGCGGCCCCAGAACTTCACGCAGAGTGGATGCCACGAACCCCGGAGCACGCCGGACGGTCCCACCGTCGGCACTCCGCCGAGAGAGAAGGACAGGGTCATGACCCCCACCGCCACGGGCATCGCGCCCGAGACCACGGCGCCGACCACCGGTGCCATCGCCACGTCGTTCCAGCCGACGATCGAGGTCGTCGGTGCGCTCGGCCCCCGCTACGAGGAGATCCTCACTCCCGAGGCGGTCGCCTTCCTCACCGCGCTGCACCACCGCTTCGACGCCCGTCGCCGCGACCGTCTGGCCGACCGCATGCGCCGCCGCTACGAGATCGGCAACGGCCACGACCCGAGCTTCCGCGCCGACACCGCCGGCATCCGCAACGACCCGAGCTGGCGCGTGGCCGGCCCCGGCCCCGGTCTGCACGACCGCCGCGTGGAGATCACCGGACCGACCGACCCGAAGATGACCGTCAACGCGCTGAACTCCGGCGCCCGAGTGTGGCTCGCCGACCAGGAGGATGCCACCAGCCCCACCTGGAAGAACGTCATCGAAGGCCAGCTCTCGCTGTTCGACGCGATCCGCGGGCAGCTGACCTTCACCAGCCCCGAGGGCAAGCGGTACGAGGTGACCGCCGAGCAGACCCCCACGATCGTGATGCGCCCCCGCGGCTGGCACCTGCCGGAGAACCACCTCCGCTTCACCGACCGCACCGGCCGGGCCCTCGCCGCATCCGGTTCGCTCGTCGACTTCGGGCTCTACTTCTTCCACAACGCGACGCAGCTCATCGAGAACGGCCGCGGCCCCTACTTCTACATCGCCAAGCTCGAGTCGAGCGAGGAGGCGAAGCTCTGGGACGACGTCTTCACCTTCAGCGAGCAGTACCTCGGCATCCCGCACGGCACCATCCGCGCGACCGTGCTCATCGAGACGCTGCCCGCCGCGTTCGAGATGGAGGAGATCCTCTACGAGATGCGCGACCACATCGCGGGTCTGAACGCCGGACGGTGGGACTACATCTTCTCGATCATCAAGAACTACCGCGGCCGTGGCGCCCGGTTCGTGCTGCCCGACCGCAGCGAGGTGACGATGACCGTGCCGTTCATGCGCGCCTACACCGAGCTGCTGGTGAAGACCTGCCACAAGCGCGGCGCCTTCGCGATCGGCGGCATGAGCGCGTTCATCCCGAACCGCCGCGACCCGGAGGTGACCGCCCGCGCGTTCGAGAAGGTGGCCGCCGACAAGAAGCGTGAGGCCGGCGACGGCTTCGACGGCACCTGGGTGGCCCACCCCGACCTGATCCCGGTCGCGATGGCCGAGTTCGACGCCGTGCTCGGCGAGCGCCCGAACCAGGTGGACCGTCTGCGTGACGACGTGCACGTGCAGGCGTCCGACCTCATCGACGTGCACATCGGCCGCCCGGTGACCGCGCAGGGCGTGCGCGACAACGTGTCCGTCGCCCTCCGCTACATCGAGGCGTGGCTGCGGGGCCTCGGCGCCGTCGCCATCGACAACCTCATGGAGGATGCGGCGACCGCCGAGATCTCCCGCTCCCAGGTGTGGCAGTGGATCCACCAGGACCGCGAGACGGCCGAGGGCGACGCGATCACCCGCGAGTACGTCGAGGGCCTGATCGAGGAGGTGCTCGGGGAGGCCGAGCGCCGCGACGGCGACCGCTTCGACGACGCCGCGGAGATCTTCCGCGAGGTGGCGCTCGGCAACGAGTTCCCCGCCTTCCTCACCCTGCCCGCCTACGCGAAGTTCCTCGCCGAGACCGCGTAGTCGCACCCGATCCCCGGGCGGCAGCGCCCGCATCCGACACCCATCAAGGAAACGAGACCATGACCACGTACCAGGACGACATCGACGCCATCCGGTCGCTCAAGGAGCAGCACGGGCAGAGCTGGGACGCCATCAACCCCGAGTACGTCGCCCGCATGCGCGCACAGAACCGGTTCAAGACGGGCCTGGACATCGCCCGCTACACGGCCGACATCATGCGCCGCGACATGGCGGAGTACGACGCCGACCCCTCGCAGTACACGCAGTCGCTCGGCGTCTGGCACGGCTTCATCGGCCAGCAGAAGCTCATCTCGATCAAGAAGCACTTCAAGCGCCCGAACAAGCGCTACCTCTACCTGTCGGGCTGGATGGTCGCCGCGCTCCGCTCCGAGTTCGGGCCGCTGCCGGACCAGTCGATGCACGAGAAGACCGCGGTCCCCGCGCTCATCGAGGAGCTGTACACCTTCCTCCGCCAGGCCGACACCCGCGAGCTGGACCTGCTGTTCACGAAACTCGACCAGGCCCGCGAGGCCGGCGACGACACCGCGGTCGAGTTCATCCAGTCGCAGATCGACACGTTCGAGACCCACGTCGTGCCGATCATCGCCGACATCGACGCCGGCTTCGGCAACCCGGAGGCGACGTACCTCCTGGCCAAGAAGATGATCGAGGCGGGCGCCTGCGCCATCCAGATCGAGAACCAGGTGTCGGACGAGAAGCAGTGCGGTCACCAGGACGGCAAGGTCACGGTCCCGCACGACGACTTCATCGCGAAGCTCAACGCGGTCCGCTACGCGTTCCTCGAGCTCGGCGTCGACAACGGCGTGATCGTCGCGCGCACCGACTCGCTCGGCGCGGGCCTCACCCAGAAGATCGCGGTCACGAAAGAGCCGGGCGACCTGGGCGACCAGTACAACGCGTTCCTCGACGTGGAGCAGATCGGTGAGGACGAGCTCGGCAACGGCGATGTCGTCATCAAGCGCGACGGCCGGCTCCTGCGTCCGAAGCGCCTCGCGAGCAACCTGTACCAGTTCCGTCCCGGCACCGGCGAGGACCGGGTGGTGCTGGACTGCATCACCTCGCTCCG
>JAEZSU010000253.1 GCA_023421635.1 Actinomycetes bacterium
CCGCCGTCCGGTCGGCCGCCGGTGAGATCTGAGCCACGGATGGGATCCTTCCGCCTAACGGCCGCCTCGTTGCGTGCCGTGCTTGGAACTTTACCTATGCAGATAGGGAATGGCAAGAGGGAATTCGGGGTGCCGTCGCGCGGCGCGTACCCGGGCGACGACACCCCGATCCGGTCAGCTCAGATCGAACACGATCGAGTGTGAGCGCTGGTAGGAATCGAGGCCCTCGGGTCCGCCCTCGCGGCCCCAGCCGGAGGCCTTCACGCCGCCGAACGGGACGGAGGGGTCCATCATCGCCCAGCCGTTGACCCAGGTGATGCCCGCCTCCAGCTGCGCCGCCACGCGGTGGGCCTTGGCGAGGTCGCTGGTCTGGATGCCGCTCGCCAGCCCGTACCGCGTGCCGTTCGCGAGCGCGACCGCCTCATCCTCGGTGTCGAACGGCTGCACCGTCAGCACCGGGCCGAACACCTCCTCGACCACGATCTCCGCATCCGGTGCGACGTCGGCGAGCACCGTCGGCCGGTAGTAGAAGCCCCCGCCGAGGTCGGCCGGCTCCCCGCCCGTGACGACGCGGGCGCCGGCGGCGACCGCGCGCTCCACCATCCCGGTCACCTTCTCGAGCTGGGCGGCGCCCGCGAGCGGGCCGATGACGGTATCGGGCGCCGTGATGTCGCCGAACGGCACCTGCGGCACCGCCTGCTCGAGGATGCCGAGGACCGTGTCGTGGATGGGACGCTCCACCAGCAGGCGGGGCCCCGCCATGCAGAACTGGCCGGTGTTGAACACGAACGCCGAGATGACGGTGTGCACGGCCTTCTCCAGGTCGGCGTCCGCGAACAGGATGTTCGCCGCGTTCCCGCCGAGCTCCGCGGTGAACGGCTTCAGGTGCGAGGCGGCGAGGGACGCCGCCCTGGCGCCGACCTGGGTCGACCCGGTGAAGGCCACCTTGTCGACGCCGGGGTGGCTGATGAGGTGGTCGCCGAGGACCGAGCCGGGGCCGGTCACGACGTTGAACACCCCGTCGGGCACGCCCGCCTGCTGCAGGATGTCGGCGATCAGCAACGCCGACAGCGGGGTGTCGCCGGACGGCTTGTGCACGATCGTGTTCCCGGCGAGCAGGGCGGGCGCGATCTTGGAGGAGGAGAGGATGAGCGGGAAGTTGAACGGTGTGATCGCCGCGACGACCCCGACGGGTTCCTTCTTCACGTACGCGTGGGTGGCTCCGGCGGTCTCCCGGACCGCACCGTCGAGGCTGTGGCCGAGCGCGGCGTAGTACTCGTACAGTTCGGCCGCGTTGTTCACGTCGACGACACGCGCGAGCATGATCGGCTTGCCGACGTCCGCGCTCTCCGCCTGCGCGAGCTCCTCGGTGCGCTCGCGGATGAGCTCGTAGGCCCGGTGCAGGATGCGGCCGCGCTCGCGGCTGGACAGGCCCGACCAGACGCCGGAGTCGAACGCGGCGCGGGCGGCCGCCACCGCGGCGTCGACATCCGCCGTGGTCGCCGTCGCGACATCCGTGAGCTTCCGGCCGGTCGCCGGGGCGATGACATCGGTGCGCCCGCCGTCGGACGCCTCCTGCCAGCGGCCCCCGATGAACAGCCGGCCGGGCGCGAAGGCGGTGGTCGTGGGGTCTTCGGTGATGGTCATGCGAACTCCTCGTCGAGTCGGTGCCACGCAGATGGGATCAGCGCCGCGGCCGTGGCCGCCGCGGTCGGGGTTCGAGGGAGGGATCCGCCGCCACCGGCGGGTCTGCGGGGACGGGGGAGCGGTGCTCCTGGATGCGGCCGAGCCAGGCCGCGACGATGGCCAGCAGCGGCAGCAGGCTCATGAACGCCATGGCCGGCAGCGCGGTGTCGGTGCCGAACAGGCCCCCGAGCGGGGAGGCGAGGGCGCCGATCGCGAACTGGCTGAACCCCACCAGCGCCGACCCGGCACCCGCCGTCCGCGCGGCACGGCCGACCGCGATCGCCGAGGCGGTGGACATCACGGCGCCGCACCCGAGGCAGAACACGGCCATGAGCGGGAGGTAGGACCACAGGGTGTAGACCCCCGCGAGCACGAGCGCGGCCGAGACGGCGGCGGTGCCCAGCTGCAGCGACTGCGCGACGCGGAGGGTCCGGGCCGCGCCGATGCGTCCTGCGACCCGCCCGCTCAGCCAGGCGCCGCACATGATGCACAGCCCGGTGAAGGAGAACGTGAGCGAGTACTCCACCGGTGTCGCGCCGAAGATGCGCTGCACGATGAAGGAGGACGAGCTGATGTAGACGATGAGCGTGCCGTAGCCCAGCCCGAAGGCGACCGCGTAGGCGACGAAGGCGCCGTCGCGCACGAGCCGCCCGATGTTGCCGCCGATGGCCCGCAGGGTGAAGGGGTGCCGGCGTTCGGGCGGAAGGCTCTCCGGGATCACGAACGCGGCGGCGATGAGCATGGCGGTGGCGATCACCGCCATGCCGAGCAGCGTCGCGCGCCAGCCGCCGACCTGGACCAGCAGGCCGCCGAGCGGCGCGGAGACGGCGGGGCCGAGCGCGATCATCGCCCACAGCAGGCTGAAGGCGCGGACAGCCCGGTCGCGGTCGGCGAGGTCGCTCACCACGGCCCGGGCGAGCACCGCCC
>JAEZSU010000147.1 GCA_023421635.1 Actinomycetes bacterium
CTCGTGCTGCTGCTCACCGTATGACCGCGGCGGGATAGCATCGAAGGCTGTGTCCGCATCCGAACCCGTGATCTCCTACCCCCCGGAGCTGCCCGTCAGCGCCGCCCGGGAGGAGATCGCGCGCGCCATCCAGGATCACCAGGTCGTGATCGTCGCCGGCGCCACCGGTTCCGGCAAGACCACCCAGCTGCCGAAGATCCTGCTCGAACTCGGTCGCACCTCGATCGCGCACACACAGCCGCGCCGGATCGCCGCCCGCACCATCGCGGAGCGCATCGCGGAGGAGCTGCAGGTGCCGCTCGGCGGCGCGGTCGGCTACAAGGTGCGCTTCACCGACAAGGTGTCGGCGGACACCCGGGTGGCCCTCGTCACCGACGGCATCCTGCTCAACGAGATCCACCGCGACCGGCTGCTGCGCCGGTACGACACGATCATCATCGACGAGGCGCACGAGCGGTCGCTGAACATCGACTTCCTGCTCGGCTACCTGCGCCGCATCCTCCCCCGCCGGCCCGACCTGAAGGTCGTCGTCACCAGCGCGACGATCGACCCGGAGAGCTTCGCGAAGCACTTCGCCGCGGAGGACGGGACGCCCGCGCCGGTCATCGAGGTGTCCGGCCGCACCTACCCGGTCGAGATCCGGTACCGGCCGTTCGGAACTCAGGACGGATCGGACGATGACGACGACGAGCCCGCTCCCCGCGGCACCCCACGTCGGAATGTCCTGAGTTCTGCGCAGGGCGACGCGGAGGACGAGGTGTCCGCGATCGTCGCGGCGCTGCGCGAACTCGACCGGGAGCCTGCGGGCGATGTGCTCGTGTTCCTGCCCGGCGAGGCGGAGATCCGCGACGCGATGGATGCGGTGCGCGGGGCGTACGCGAAGGACCACGCCCCCACCGAGGTGCTGCCGCTGTACGGGCGCCTCTCCGCCGCGGAGCAGCATCGCGTGTTCGAGCGCTCCACGGTCCCCGGCGTACGTCGCCGGGTGATCCTCGCCACGAACGTCGCCGAGACGAGCCTCACGGTGCCCGGCATCCGGTACGTCGTCGACGCCGGCACCGCCCGGATCTCCCGCTACAGCAACCGCTCCAAGATCCAGCGGCTGCCGATCGAGGCGATCTCGCAGGCGTCGGCGCAGCAGCGCGCCGGCCGTGCCGGCCGCACCGCCCCGGGCGTCGCCATCCGCCTCTACGCCGAGGAGGACTTCGAGCGCCGCCCGGAGTTCACCGAGCCGGAGGTGCTCCGCACCTCGCTCGCCTCGGTCATCCTGCAGATGCTCGCGCTCGGCTTCGGTGACATCGCATCCTTCCCCTTCCTCACCCCGCCGGACTCGCGGGGCGTCTCGGCCGCGTTCGACCTCCTCACCGAGCTCGGCGCCGTCCGCCGCGACCGCGACGGCGCGCACCTGACGAAGATCGGCCGCGAACTCGCCCGGCTGCCGATCGATCCGCGCTTCGCCCGCATGCTCGTGGAGGCGGAGCGCACCGGGGTGCAGCGTGACGTGCTCGCGATCGTCGCGGGTCTGTCGATCCAGGACGTCCGCGAGCGGCCCGAGGAGCAGCGCGAGCAGGCGCAGGCGGCGCACGCCCGCTTCACCGACCCCACGAGCGACTTCCTCTCGCTGCTGAACCTGTGGAACCACCTCCGCGAACAGCAGGACGAGCTGGGATCGAGCGCGTTCCGCCGGCTGTGCCGCGCCGAGTTCCTCAACTACGTGCGCGTCCGGGAATGGTTCGACGTGCACCGGCAGCTGTCGCAGCTGGTCGGCGCGCCCCGCCACCCGGCGCCCGGGACGGCGGACCCGGATGCGGTGCACAAGGCGATCCTTTCGGGCCTGCTGTCGCAGATCGGCGTGCTCGACGAACGGGACCGCAAGTCGGAGAAGGGCCGGGCCGGCAAGGGCGGGCCGCGCGCCGAATACCGCGGTGCGCGCGGCGCCCGGTTCGCGATCTTCCCGGGTTCGGGCCTGCGCAAGAAGAGCCCGCAGGCGGTCATGGCCGCCGAGCTCGTCGAGACCAGCAGGTTGTACGCCCGCACGGTCGCCGCGATCGACCCCGCCTGGGCGGAGCCGCTCGCGGGCGACCTGGTGAAGCGGCAGCTGTCCGACCCGCACTGGTCGAAGGATGCGGGTGCCGCCGTCGCGGCGGAGAAGGTCACCCTGTTCGGGGTGGAGATCATCCCGCGTCGCCGCGTGCAGCTCGCCCGGATCGACCGCCCGCTCGCCCGGGAGCTGTTCCTGCGGCACGCGCTCGTCGACGAGGAGTGGGACGCGGCGTCCCTTCCGAAGCAGCTCACCGCGTTCGCCCGCCGGAACCTCGAGCTCCGCCGCCGGCTGGAGAAGGTGGAGGAGCGGGAGCGCCGACGCGACATCCTCGCCGGGGACGAGGCCGTGTACGCGTTCTACGACGCCCGCATCCCCGCCGACGTCTTCGACGTGCGCTCCTTCGAGACCTGGTGGAAGGCGACGTCGGCACGCTCGCCGAAGCTGCTCGACCTGTCCGAGGCCGACCTGCTCGAAGGCTCCGGCCGCTCGGACGAGCGGGACTTCCCGGCGCGGTGGCAGCAGGGCGACCAGGTGCTCTCGCTCGCGTACCGGTTCGAGCCGGGGGCGCCCGACGACGGGGTGACGGTCGTCGTGCCGGTGGCGCTGCTCGCACAGCTGCGCCCCGACGGGTTCGACTGGCAGGTGCCGGGGATGCGGGACGACCTCATCGCCGGCCTCATCCGGGCGCTGCCGAAGGCGATCCGCCGCCATGTCGTGCCCGCGGCCGACTGGGCGGCCCGGTTCGCCGAGGAGCTCGCCGAGGCGGGTCCCGAGCACCACGAGGGGCTCCCCGCGTCGACGCTGCGCGAGGCGCTGTCCGCCCGCATCCAGCGGATCGCGAGCCAGCCGGTCACCGCCGACGACTTCGATCTCACCCGGCTGCCGGCGCACCTGACGATGTCGTTCCGCGCGGTGGACCACCGCGGGCGTCCGCTGGGGTCGGACCGCGACCTCGCCGCGCTGCAGCGGCGGCTCGCGGAC
>JAEZSU010000152.1 GCA_023421635.1 Actinomycetes bacterium
GACCCACAGCGTGTCGAACCCCGCGCCCTCCGCCGCCGTGGCGATCCGGGCGATGCGTGCGGGGCCGAGCGAGCCGGCGACGCCGACGGAGAGGGATGCGGTCATCGCATCAGCGTGGCCCACCCCGGGGCACCCGGCAACCGCGCCAGCGGCCAAGCAGGGCCTGACCTGGGTATTCGCGGATCCGGTACAGTGGCGCTGTGGCACGCCGCAACCCGCCGCCGGGCTCGCAGACCTCGCTCCGCGAGGCCAACCGCGCGCGCCTGGTCGACGCGCTGAAGCGCCACGGCAGGCTGACGCAGGTCGAGCTCGCGGGCACCACGGGGCTCTCCCCAGCGACGGTGTCGAACATCGTCAAGGAGCTCACGTCGTCGGGGCTGCTGCACACCTCCACGACCTCGCGCAGCGGACGCCGCGCCACGCTCGTCTCGCTCGCCCGGCAGCTGGGACTCGTCGCCGGCGTCCACTTCAGCTCGCGGCAGCTGCGCATCGCGATCGCCGACACCGCCCGCACGGTCGTCACCGAATCGACGCTGCCGCTGGCGCTGGACCACCGGCACGACGCCGAACTCGACCGCCTGAGCCTGCTGCTGACCGACATGATGGACTCGCTCGGCGGGAGCATCTCCGATCTGCTGGCGGTGGGGCTGGCGCTGCCGGCCCCGATCGACCCTCGCACCGGAATGGTGTCCACCCCCGGGCTGCTGCGCGGCTGGGAGGGCGTCGACGTGGCGGCGTCGCTCACCGAGCGCATCGGCCGTCCGGTCTTCGCCGACAGCGAGGCGAACCTCGGCGGATTGGCCGAAGCGCGCGAGGGCAACGCCCGCGCCGCATCGTCGTCCGCGTTCCTCCGGATCGGGCACACGATCAGCGCCGGCCTCGTGGTCGGCGGCGACCTCTTCCGCGGCGTGCACGGCAAGGCGGGCCAGATCGGCCACGTGACGCTCGACGAGGACGGCCCGATCTGCCGGTGCAGCAACCGCGGTTGCCTGGAGACGTTCGCCGGCGGCCCCGCGCTCCTCTCGCTGTTCCCGCCGAGCGACGGGATGCGACGCCTGAGCGACCTGCTGCAGTCCGCGGAGGCCGGCGACGGCAGCTCCCGGCGGGTCATCGCCGACGCCGGGCGGCACATCGGCGTCGCGGCGGCGAGCCTGTGCAACATGTTCGACCCAGAGGTGCTCGTCGTCGGCGGCGAGCTCGCCCAGGCGGGCGAGATCCTCATGGCACCCATGCGCCACGCGCTGGAGCGGTCCGCCCTCGCCACGGCGGACGGACTGCCGGAGATCGTCCCGGCCGCGTTCGGCGAGTGGGCGGAGACCCGCGGCGCGATCGCAGTCGCGCTCGAGCAGGTCGCGGTCGACGCCCGAGCGCTCCCCGTGTCGGCGTAGGCCGGCGGCGATGCGCCCCGACCGCCGACGGCTCTCACGACCGCGCCGCGGTCTGCTCGCAGCACTGGCGAGCGCGGTGCTCGTGCTCGCCCTCGTCGGATGCGATGCGGCGGACGCACCGCCGGGGCCCCCGCGCGAACTCATCGCGCTCCTGCTGCCGGATGCGGACACCGCCCGGTACGAGACGTTCGACCGCCCCATCTTCGAGGAGCGAGTCCGGGCGATCAGCGATGCGGACGTGCTCTACGCCAACGCGGACCAGGATGCGGGCACGCAGCGCCAGCAGGCGGAGTCCGCGCTGGCGGCAGGGGCGGGCGTGCTCGTGCTGGACCCGGTCGATGCGAACGCCGCGGTGAGCATCGTCGCCGCCGCGAACGCGAAGCAGGTCCCGGTCGTGTCCTACGACCGGCTGGTCGCGGGCGGCGAGCTGGCGTACTACGTCTCGTTCGACAACGAGAAGGTGGGCAGGCTCCAGGCGGAGGCGCTCGTCGAGGGGATGCGGGATGCGGGGGGCGGCACCGGCATCCTGATGGTCAACGGCTCCCCCACCGACAACAACGCGCGACTGTTCGCCCGCGGGGCACGGAGCGTCATCGAGGAGCACGGCCTGCAGGTGCTCGCGAGCTACGACACCCCGGGGTGGAGCCCCGAGAAGGCACAGAACTGGGTGACCGGGGCGATCTCGCAGTACGGCGCCCGGATCACCGGGGTCTACGCCGCGAACGATGCGACGGCGGGCGGCGCGGTCGCTGCGCTCAAAGCGGCCGCGGTCGAACCGTTCCCCGTGGTCACCGGGCAGGACGCCGAGCTCGCCGCGCTGCAGCGCATCGTCGCTGGCGACCAGTACATGACGGTCTACAAGGCGATCAGACCGCAGGCGGAACTCGCGGCCGAGGTGGCGGTCGCGCTGCTCGCGGGCGAGGAGGTCACCGCGCCGGAGGACACCGACGGCGTCCCCACGACGCTCCTCGACCCGGTGCCCGTCACGATTGCGGACATCATGGACACCGTCGTCGCAGACGGGTTCTGGACCGTCGCCGACATCTGCACACCACGCCTCGCGGCCGCATGCGCGGCGGCGGGGATCGGGTAGGGTCCTGAGCCTCGGCGAGGAGGGAGTGACGACGATGCCGACCACGCGACCGCGCGCAGGCCGTGCTCCGGAGCGCGTGCTCACCATGCGCGGGATCGGCAAGCGCTTCGGCGCAGTGCGCGCCCTCACCGACGTCGACTTCTGGGTGGACGAGGGCGAGGTGGTCGCGCTCATCGGCGACAACGGCGCCGGCAAGTCCACGCTCGTCAAGGTGCTCGCCGGGGTGCATGCCGCGGATGCGGGCACGATCGAGTTCGACGGCGCGGCCGTGCACATCGACAGTCCCGCCGAGGCGCAGCGGCTGGGCATCGCCACGGTGTTCCAGGATCTCGCGCTGTGCGACAACCTCGATGTCGTCGCGAACCTGTGGCTGGGCCGCGAGCTCATCTCGGGACGCTCGCTCGACGAGGTGGGGATGGAGCAGCGCACCTGGGCGCTGCTGCGCGAGCTCGCCGCGAAGATCCCGTCGGTGCGGATCCCGGTCGCCTCGCTGTCCGGCGGCCAGCGGCAGACCGTGGCGATCGCGCGGTCCCTCATCGGCGATCCGCGAGTGGTGATCCTCGACGAGCCCACCGCCGCACTCGGCGTCGCGCAGACGGCGGAGGTGCTGAACCTCATCGAGCGGCTGCGGGAACGCGGGCACGGCGTCATCCTCATCAGCCACAACATGGCGGACGTCATGGCGGTCGCGGATCGCGCGGTGGTGCTGCGCCTGGGCCGCAACAACGGCGAGTATGACGTCGCCGACGTGACCAGCGAGACGCTCATCGCGGCCATCACCGGCGCGGTCGACGCGACCGGGAGGCGCCACGGCGCACCGGCGCAGGCGGGTGCCGGACCGGTGGACGAGTCGGAGCCTCGCGGGGAGCCGGCACCCGCCCGGTCTGAGGCGCCGATCATCCCGCTGCCGCCCGCGGGGGCGCGG
>JAEZSU010000156.1 GCA_023421635.1 Actinomycetes bacterium
CCACGCCTGTTCTGAGTCCTCGCCTCAGGAGCCGACGGTGCGGGAGAGGTTGCTCGCCAGCACCGCGAGGTCGCGCTGCAACCGGGCGAACTGCGTCTCGCTGAGCCCCATCGCCTCGGCGATGCGATCCGGGATGTGCACGGCCTTCTCGCGGAGTGCGCGCCCGTCGTCGGTGAGGTGCACGTCCACCGCGCGCTCGTCGTCGACGCGACGCTGCCTGCGGACGAGGCCCGCCGCCTCGAGCCGCTTGATGAGCGGCGTCAACGTGCCGTAGTCGAGATCCAGCGCCTCCCCCAGCGCCTTCATCGACACCGGCGCCTGCTCCCAGAGGGCGAGCATCGTGACGTACTGCGGGTAGGTGAGGCCGAGTTCGTCGAGGAGCGGCCGGTACGCGGCGGTGACCTGGCGCGACACCGAGTAGAGCGAGAAGCACAGCTGCTCGTCGAGCAGCAGGGGGAAGACCGGTGCGGTGTCGTTCGCGTGTGCCATGACTCGAGTCTACGCGCAATTTCATGGGGTTCGGGTTTCTTTTGAACGTTTGACTTGTGCACGAGGCAATCGCCCGCTAGCTTCGGGCTATCGAGTTCACCGAGAACCCCGACGACAAGGAGAAACGATCATGACCGAGCACCTCCGCTCCCTCGAACCCGCCGCCCGCGCCTTCGCCGAAGCCACGTCGCAGCCGCCGTACCTGTTCGACCTGGGCCCCGTCGAGGGCCGCAAGACGGTCGAGCAGGTGCAGGCCGGCGACGGCGTCACGAAGCCGGAGATCGACGAGGAATGGATCACCGTCGAGGGCGGCCCGACCGGTTCGGTCCGCGCTCGCATCGTGAAGCCGCGCGGGGCAGCGGGCGTGCTTCCCGTGATCATCTACATCCACGGCGCGGGCTGGGTCTTCGGCGACGCCGGAACGCACGACCGGCTGGTGCGCGAGCTCGCGGTCGGCACGGGTGCGGCCGTCGTCTTCCCCGAGTACGACCGCTCGCCGGAGCACCGGTACCCGGTGGCGATCGAGCAGAATTTCACGGTCGCACGCTGGGTCGCGGAGCACGGCGCGGAGAAGGGTCTCGACCCGGAACGCATCGCCGTGGCGGGCGACTCCGTGGGCGGCAACATGTCGGCGGCGCTCACCCTCATGGCGAAGGAGCGTGGCGGCGTCGCCCTGCGCCAGCAGGTGCTGTTCTACCCGGTCACCGACGCATCGTTCGACACCCCGTCGTACCACGAGTTCGCCGAGGGCTACTTCCTCCGCCGCGACGGCATGCAGTGGTTCTGGGACCAGTACACGACGGATGCGGCGGAGCGCGCACAGATCACCGCATCACCGCTGCGGGCCACGACCGAGCAGCTGACGGGCCTCCCGCCGGCACTCGTCATCACGGCCGAGGCGGACGTGCTGCGCGACGAGGGGGAGGCCTACGCGGTGAACCTCCGCGAGGCCGGTGTGCCGGTGACCGCGGTGCGCATCGGCGGCGTCATCCACGACTTCGTCCTGCTCGACGCCCTCCGCGACACGCATGGCGCGAAGGCGGCGATGACCCTCGCGATCGCCGCGCTGCGCGACGCGCTCGCCTGAGCCCCGAGACGACGACCGGGCGCCGGCCCGCGGAATCCTCCGCAGGACCGGCGCCCGGTCTCGTGCTGCGTGTCAGGCGTCGACGTCTGCGAGCTGACGGCCGCTGAGCTCCTCGATGAGGTCGTCACCGGGGCGGACCTCGGTGAACGGAGCGTCGATCTCGGCACGCTCCAGCATCTCGGTCATCCGCCGACGCCGCTGGCGCGGGATGAGGGTCACGACCGTGCCCTCGCGCCCGGCGCGGCCGGTGCGTCCGGCGCGGTGCAGGTACGTCTTGTACTCGTCGGGTGCGTCGGCCTGCACCACCAGGTCGATGTCGTCGACGTGGATGCCGCGGGCCGCGACATCGGTCGCCACGAGCACCCGCACCTTGCCATCCGTGAGGCGCTGCAGGTTGCGTGTGCGCTTGGCCTGGTTCAGATCGCCGTGGAGGGCGACCGCGGGAATGCCGGCGTCCTCGAACTGCTCGCTCAGCATCTCGGCGTAGGCACGGGTGCGGGCGAAGACGAGGGTCTTTCCCTCACGGTCGACCAGCGACGAGAGGATCTCGGCCTTGTCGCGGTGGTCGATGAGCAGCACCCGGTGGTCGATCGTGCCCGAGTCCTGATCCTCGCCGGCCACCTCGTACACGGCCGGGTCGACGAGGAACTCGTCCACGAGCGCCGCGACCTCGCGGTCGAGCGTGGCGGAGAACAGGAGCTTCTGGGCGCCGTCCTCGACGAGGCGGAGGATGCGCTGCATCGGCTCGAGGAAGCCGAGCTCGGACATGTGGGCGGCCTCGTCGAGCACGACGATGCGCACCTCGGAGAGGTCGAGCTTGCCCTGCTTCTGCAGGTCCTCGATGCGGCCGGGGGTGCCGATGACGATGTCGACGCCCTTGCGGAGCGCACCCACCTGGCGGGCCTGCGGCACGCCACCGTACACCTGGGTGGTGAACAGGCCGACGCTGCGGGCGATCGGCTGCACCGTGCGGTCGATCTGCAGCGCCAGCTCACGCGTCGGCGCCAGGATGAGCGCCTTCGGCGCGCGGGCGAACACGCGCTTCGTGCCACGCTGCGACCGCAGCACCGATTCGACGAGCGGGGCGCCGAACGCGATGGTCTTGCCAGACCCGGTGCGGCCGCGGGCGAGCACGTCGCGACCCTCGAGGATCGGCGCGATGGTGGCGGCCTGGATCGGGAACGGGCTGGCCGCGCCGAGCCCGGCGAGCACCTTCACGATGTTCTCGCCGAGGCCGAGGTCGGTGAACGAGGCCTCGCCGACGCTGGCGGCATCCACGGCTTTCGCCTGCAGTCGCTCGTGCACGACGTCCATGCGCTGCTCCTGCGCGGCATCCCGCGTCGGCTTCGCCGTCCAGTCGGAGCGGGTGGGGCGCTCGGTGCGCCGGTCGTCGCGACGGGTCCGGTCCTGGTGCGAGCGGGCGGGACGGTCGTCGAACGTGCGACGCGGGCGCTCGTCGAACGTGCGACGCGGTCGGTCCTCGTGCGAACGTGCCGGACGCTGCTCGTACGAACGCGCCGGGCGGTCCTCGAAGGAACGACGCGGGCCGTCGTTCGAGGCGCGACGGTCGCGCCCGGGGGTGTCGCGGTAACCGCGCGGGGTGTCGCGCTCCGAACCGGGACGACGGAAGCCGCCCTCGCGGGCAGGACGGTCGTCGTACGAGCGGGCCGGACGCTCCGACCGCGCAGGGCGGTCACCGAACGAACGCGCCGGGCGGTCGTCGTAGGAACGGGACGGGCGGTCACCGAACGAACGCGCCGGACGGTCATCGTACGAACGCGCCGGACGCTCCGAACGGGAAGGGCGCTCGTCGTACGACCGCGCCGGACGCTCGTCGCCACGGCCGTGCGCGCGGATGCTGCGGGCCTCGTCGCGGCCGGCGCGCTCCTGCGCGGTCCAGCGGCGCTTGGGCGCGGCATCCGTGGTCTCTGCAGGACGGTGGCCCCGGTGCTTCGGGCTCTTCGAGCCGCCGGTCCCGGCGGAGGCCTCACCGGGCCGCCGCTTGCGATCCTGGAAGGAGGTCTTCGCGCCGTAGCGCGGCTCGAAGTTCTTGGCCGGGCGTCCGCCGGCGGGCTTCTTGTTCTTGGGCATCGGATGTCCTTCTGGTTCTGAAGCGCACGAGAACAGCACCCGCACAGGCGGGCGTTACCCGGACATCCCTCGGCCGGGGCCATTATCGATGATGGTCATGCACGCCGACCGGCGCCCATCATCGGCCCCAAGGACCACAGAACCACTCGCGCAGATCGCGCGCTGTCCAGAGCCGACCCTTCATCGTACCGACTCCGCCTGGGAAGGCGCCCTACTGTGGTGCCATGACCGCAGACCCCACCGGCCACCGCCATGTCCTGCGCGCACCACGCGCCGCGGCAGAGATCACCGAGCTCGGCGCGTCGCTGCGAGCCCTCCGGGTGGACGACGTCGACCTCGTGCCGCGGTATCCCGACGGAACGCCGACGCCTGCGGCATCCGGGATCGTCCTCGTGCCGTGGCCGAACCGGGTGCGCGACGGCAGCTGGACGCAGCGCGGCACGCAGTACCAGCTCGCGATCACCGAGCCGAAGCTCGGCAACGCGTCCCACGGACTCCTGCGGTTCGCGCCGTACCGGGTCGTCTCGTCGACGGTGGATGCGGTCGCCCTCGAGGCGGACGTCTTCCCCCAGACCGGCTATCCCTTCCACCTGCGAACCCGGGTGACGTACACGCTCGGCGACGACGGCATCGACGTCGTCCACGAGGTCGTCAACGTCGGCACCGCGGACGCGCCCGTCGCGCTCGGCGCCCACCCGTACCTGTGCCTGTCGGACGTGCCGACCGCCGACCTCGCCCTCGAGCTCGACGCGCAGCGGTGGTACCCGGTCGACGAGCGAAGCCTCCCGCTCGGCGACCCGGTCCCGGTCGACGAGGCGCACGACCTGCGCACGCCACGCCGCGTCGGCGACCTGCAGCTGGACACCGCGTACACGGATCTGCGCCGGGCCGGCGACGGCAGGGTCCGCGCCGTACTGCACGCGCCGGACGGCCGCCGGGTGGAGCTCTGGGGCGATGAGCACATCAGCCACCTGCAGGTGTTCACCACCGATCGGTACCCCGGACACGACCTCGCCGTCGCCGTCGAGCCGATGACCGCGCCCGCCGACGCGCTCAACTCCGGGCGCGATCTGCGCTGGCTCGCGCCAGGGGATTCCTGGCGCTTGACCTGGGGTATCTTCTACGCGCGCTGAACCACATCCATGCATCCGCATATACACCTGTTCGTGTCGACGACCGGTAACACACGCCGACGTTGCCGGTAACCCCTGCGGGCTAGACTGACGCGCAGCGGCAAGGCCGCCGCGTCGGATCAGGGCTCCGGCGCTCGCCATCCGGTGCGTGACGGGGACCTTGCGACTCCACCGGGGGGATCAGGTGTCCGTCTGGGTGGAGGGTGCCAGGTATGCGCATCGGTTCTTCGTTCTTCTCGATCCGCCTCCTGGGCGTGCCCCGACAGGTGCCGCCACCACCGCGGATGCGGACGCGCAAGGGCGTCGAGGCGCTGCTGGCCGCATCCCCGCTGCGCCTGGCGGTCATCGCCCTCACGGTGCTGCTCGTCGGGATCGGGATCTCGATCATCTCCACGACGGACGCGCAGTGGTGGCGGCTGCACTTCAGCCGACTCGGCACGTTCCACGACAGCTCCGGCGCGGCGTTCAACACCACGCTCATCGCCGGTGGTGTCTTCGTCGCGCTCTTCGCGCGGGCGGTGGGCCGCGAGCTGCGCACGCTCGAACGGCGGGTGGTTCGTCGGGGCACGGCCGGGCTCGCGCACGTGCTGTTCACCGCGGTCGGGGTGAACCTCGCGCTCGTGGGGTGCGTCCCGTTGAACGTGAACCAGTTCGTGCACGACCGGGTCGCCGCGGGCATGGTGCTCAGCTTCGCGGTCCTGCTGGTGCTGAGCCCTGTCATGATGCACGGGATGCCGAAGCGGCTGCTCCTGACGACGGCGGTCGTGTTCGCCTGCCTCTTCGCCGGCGGCTGGCTGTTCGTGAGCGCGTCGATCAACCTCGCGCTCTTCGAGGTGATCGGATTCAGCGCCATGTTCGCCTGGTCCGGCGTGTTCGTCCGCTGCCTGGCCCGCGCCGACCTACGCGTCTCCGCCCCCGCGCCGGTGTCGCCCGACGCGTTCGGCACGGCGAGCGACGCGGCGCCCACCGTGCCGGCACCGACCGAGCCGGCGCCTGCCGGCACGGCGGACGCCGGCTCGGTCGGACTCAGTGCTCGTCGCGCTCGCGCAGCTCGCGCCTGCTCGGCAGGGTCGGCGCGTCGTCCTCGACGGCTGCTGCGCCCGCCGAAGCAAGCGCCGCGGCGCCCCGCTTCGCGGCGCGGCGCTCCCGGGCTCCCTCGACGAGGTTGTAGAGCGTCGGGAGCACCAGCAGCGTCAGCACGGTAGACGAGACCAGGCCGCCGATCACGACGATCGCGCGCGGCTGCGAGATGAACCCGCCGTGCCCGGTGATGCCGAGCGCCATCGGGGTGAGGGCGAAGATCGTCGCGAGCGCGGTCATCAGGATCGGCCGCAGCCTGCGCGAGCCGCCGGCGAGGGTCGCGTCGTGCGCGTCGAGCCCCTTCTCCCGGTACTGGTTCACGAGATCGACGAGCACGATGGCGTTGGTCACGACGATGCCGATGAGCATGAGCACGCCGATGAGCGACGCGACGCCGAGCGGCACTCCGGTGACGATCTGCAGCAGGATCGCGCCGGTCGCCGCGAAGGGCACCGACACGAGCAGAAGCAGCGGCTGGCGGAGCGACTTGAAGGTGGCGACCATCACGATGTAGACGATGAGGATCGCGGCGAGCATCGCCAGCCCCAGCTGGGCGAACGCATCCGTCTGCTGCGTGACGACCCCGCCGACCTTCGCGTCCGCGCCGGTGGGAAGCTCGACGTCGCCGAGCGCGCGCGTGACGGTCGCGGAGGCTCCGGAGAGGTCGTCGCCCTCAGGGGTGACCGTGACGGTCGCGGTGCGCTGGCCCCGCTCCGTCGAGATGGAGGTGGGCCCCTGCGCCTCCGCCACGGTGGCGACCTCGTCCAGGCGCAGCGGCCCGGTGGCGGACGGGATGGTCAGCGCCCGCAGCTCGTCCAGCGTCGCGGGGGTCTGCGAGGCGGCGAGGTAGATCGTCAGGCTGCTGCCGTCGATCTCGACGGAACCGACGGGACGGGGCTGCATCGTCCCGGACACGAGCGCGCCCACCGTCACCTCGGACAACCCCAGCGACGCGGCCTTGTCCCGGTCGACGACCACGGCGATGTACGGCAGTGAGGCCGAGAGGTTGCTCGCGACCTGGCTGATGCCGTCCTCCCCGTCGAGCGCTGCGACCACCGCGTCCGTGGCGTCGCGCAGCGTCTGCTCGTCGGGAGCCGACACGTCGACCTCGATGTCGGTGGAGCCGAACCCGCCGCCGGAGCCCGCGATCGTCACGGTGCCGACGCCGTCGAGCTTCGTGATCGCGCGCTGCACCCGCTCGCGCAGCTCCACCTGGTCGGCGGCCGGGTCCGTGGTGACCGAGTAGGTCACCCCGCCGCTCCCGCCCGAGAAGGCGTCACGGATGCTGGAGCCGCTCGAGCCGATGGACACCTGCACGGTCTCGACGCCGTCGACGTCGGCGAGCGCGTCCTCGACCTTCGTCGCCGCGGCGTCCTCGGCGTCGAGGCTCGCGGCCGGTCCGATGCTCTGCGTGATGGTGAGCGTGTTCTGACCGGAGTCGCCGAGGAAGTGCGTCTTCATGAACGGGGCGAGGGCGACCGTGCCGGCGAGCACCACCACCGCCAGCACGACCGTGAGGACGGAGTGCCGCAGCGTCCAGCGCAGGATCGGCAGGTACGCGCGCTGCAGCCGGGAGGGCGGCGCCGCGGGGTCCTCCGGGTCGAGGCGGTTGCCCTCCGCGTCGACGACGGGCTTGCCCGGTCGGAGGAACCAGTACGCCAGCACGGGCACGATGGTCAGGGCGACGAACAACGACGCCACCATCGCGATCGTCACGGTCGTCGCGAACGGACGGAAGAGCTCCCCGGTGAGGTCGCCGACGAAGGCGATCGGCAGGAACACGGCCACGGTGGTGATCGTGGATGCGGTGATCGCCGCCGCCACCTCGCGCACGCCCAGCAGCACGGCCGCACGCTTGTCGGCACCCTGCACGTAGTGCCGCTTGATGTTCTCGATCACCACGATCGAGTCGTCCACCACGCGCCCGATGGCGATGGTCAGCGCACCCAGGGTGAGGATGTTCAACGAGTACCCGAACGCCTGGATGCCGATGAAGGTGATGAGCACGCTCGTCGGGATCGAGATCGCGGTGACGAGCGTGGAGCGCACCGACAGCAGGAACAGCAGGATGACGAGCACGGCGAACACGAGGCCGAGCAGGCCCTCCTGCGCGAGCGCGTCGATCGACTCCTGGATGTAGGGCGCCTGGTCGAACACGACGGTGAACGAGGCGTCGCCGCCGAGGTCGTCGCTCAGGCCGGGGAGCGCGGCGTTGATCGCCCGGGAGACGTCGACCGTGTTCGCTGACGGCAGCTTCGTGATGGCGATCGTCAGCGCCGGCCGCCCGTCGACGCGGGAGATCGAGGTGACCGGTGCCGTGTCGACCACCACCTGGGCGACGTCGCCGACGGTGACGAGCCCCGCGGCGAACTGCTCCGCATCCGTGGGCACGAGCGGGAGGGCCGAGATCTCCTCGACCGAGGTGAGCTTGGTGCCGGTCTGGACCGTGAGGGTCTGGTCGCCCTGGGTGATCGACCCGCCCGGGAACAGCACGCCGTTCGCGTCGAGCGCATCGGTGATCGCCTGCTGCGAGAAGCCGGCCTCGGCGAGCGCCGCCGCATCCGGCGTGATCGTGACCCGCTGTCCCACCCCGCCGACGATCGTCGCGGCGTTCACGCCCTCGATGTCCTCCAGGTCCGGCACGACCGAGTTCTCGAGCCGCGTCTGGATCGCCTGCTCGTCGTCGTAGCCGGTGACGGCCAGCTGGATGACCGGCAGGTCATCGGTCGAGATCGAGAGCACGGTCGGGTCGACGCCGTCCGGCAGCTGGTCCTTGATGCGATTGATCGCGGTCGTGATCTTCTGCTCGGCCACGGCGAGGTTCGTCCCGTAGGTGAACGCGGCCTGCACGATCGACGCGTTCGTCGTGCTGGTGGCCGAGGTCGATTCCAGCCCCGGCACACCCTGGATCGCCGCCTCGACCGGCGTCGACACGTCGTTCGCGACCACGTCCGGCGAGGCGCCCGGGTAGGTGCTGAGGATCGACAGCTGCGGGAACTCGATCGAGGGGATGAGCTCCTGCTTGAGGTTCGTCAGCGCGAGCCCGCCGAACACGGCGGCGACGATCGTGATGAGGGCGATGAGCGCGCGGTTGCGGAGGCTGAGGACGGCCAGTCGGGACACGGATTGCCTTCGTGAGGGGTCGAGCCGGGAAGGCGCTCGACGGAGAGCGGTGGGCGTTGCGGGGTCAGTATTTCATGCGGCGGGAGGGCGACGGCCGCCGCGCCCGATCAGGCGAGACCGCCCAGCCACACGCCGAGGGCGGCCGCCGCCGCGGTGAGCACCAGCGTGCCGAGGGTGTTCGCGACGGCAGCGGCGCCGCGGCGTGCCTGCGCGAAGAGGGCGGAGGCGACGGCGACCGAGCTGAACGTGGTGTAG
>JAEZSU010000192.1 GCA_023421635.1 Actinomycetes bacterium
CGCCCTAATCGTGCCGGTTCGAGAGGGCGCCGCTATCGGCCGGCGCGGTGCTTGCGGCCGAGGTAGGTCGACAGGCCCACCGCGGCGAGGAGCGCGACGCCGTTGAACACGTTCGACGCCCAGCCGCTGGCGCCCGAGAGCGCGAGACCGCTGACCGACACCGACACGAAGACCGCGCCGATGATCGTGCCGATGACGTTGAAGAACCCGGGACGGATGGCCGTCGCACCCAGGAACACGGCGGCCAGGGCCGGGAACAGCAGCATCCCGCCGTCGGACGCGGTCGCACTGCCCACGCGCGCCAGCTGCAGCACGCCCGCCAGGGCGGCGATGAAGCCGGCGATGATGAAGCTCCACCACACGTTCTTCGCCACCGGGAGGCCGACGAGCTTCGCAGCGGTCGCGTTCGAGCCGATCGCGTACAGCGAGCGTCCGTACGGGGTGTGGGTGAAGAAGTACCAGGCGATCGCGGCCACGATGAGGGTGACGAAGAACGCCACCGGGATGCCGAGCAGTCGCGTCGAGCCGAACTTGATGATCGCCGGGTCGATGCCCGTCACGAACGTCTGCCCGCCGGTGAACCAGCTCATGAGCCCCGCCAGCAGCATCGACATGCCGAGCGTGGTGACGAACGGGCTCATGTTCAGGCGCGTCACGAAGAACCCGTTCAGCACACCCACGAGCGTGCCCAGCGCCAGCGCCACCGGGATCGCGACCCACAGCGGCAGGCCCAGCACCGACATCATGCCCGCGGTCATCACCTGCGCCATCACGGCGACCGCGCCGAGCGAGAAGTCGAAGTAGCCGCACACGAGCGGGAACAGCGCCGCGATGGCGATGAGCGCGACGACCGCCTGCCCGCCGAGGATCACCGCGAGGTTGTTCATCGTCGGGAACGACGCCGAGGACAGCGGGAAGAACGAGAAGAACGCGTAGACCACGATGGCCAGCAGCGGCAGCGCGAAGTTCTCCAGCAGCCGCAGCGGGGTCGGGGTGCGCTTCACCGGGATGGAGACGGTCGCCGACGCCGGCGGTGTGCTCGTCTGGGTCATTGTTCTGCCTCCGTCGGGGCGTCGGTTACATGCTTCTCGCGCAGCACCAGGCTGGTCAGCCCGTCCACGTCGAGATCGCCGGCGGTGACCTCGTCGGAGATCTTGCCGCGGCTGAGGATGAGGGTGCGGTCGCACAGGGCGTGGATCTCGCCCAGGTCGCTGGAGGCGACGATGACCGCGCAGCCGTCCGCCGCCGCGCGGCGGATGATGGCGTAGATGTCGGCACGGCTCATGACGTCGACGCCCTGGGTCGGCTCGTCGAGGAGCAGCAGCCTGGGGGTGCGCTGCATCCATCGCGCGAGCACGACCTTCTGC
Organism: Actinomycetes bacterium; assembly: GCA_023421635.1. Lineage (GTDB taxonomy): Bacteria > Actinomycetota > Actinomycetes > Actinomycetales > Microbacteriaceae > Microbacterium. Next base: position 1,368 of record JAEZSU010000192.1, read on the forward strand.
TGGTTGCCGCCCGACATCGAGGAGAACAGCGCATCGGGACCCTGGACCTTGACGCCGAAGTCGGCGATGAGGGTCTCGGCCGCGGTGCGCTCGCGCCCGCGCGGCATGAACCCGCGGGTGACGTTCTCGTCGTACACGGCGACCGCGAGGTTCTCCGCGACGCTCTGGTCGGGGAACGCCGCCTCGCCGCCGCGATCCTCCGGGACGAGGGCGACCCCGGCACGCATCGCGTCGCCGATGGTGGCCGGCGCGTAGGGCGAGTCCTCGAGCGTCATGACGCCCGCATCCGGCGCGTGCTCGCCGAAGAGCATCTTCAGCACGCTCGACCGTCCGGAGCCGACGAGCCCGGCAAGGCCCAGGATCTCCCCCCGGTGGACGGTCAGGTCGATGCCGCGCACGGGGCCGCCGCGGAGGCCGCGCACCTCGAGCACGGGGGTGCGGGCGGCGTGCGACGCCTCACCGGTGGGACGCAGGGCCTGGACCGAGCGGCCCGCCATGATCTCGATGAGTTCGTCCTCGGACGGGGATGCGGCGACGAGCTCGCCGGCGACCCGGCCGTCCCGGTAGACGGTGTAGTCGTCGCACACCGCGAGCACCTCGCGGAGGCGGTGGCTGACGATCACGACGGTCTGGCCGAGGTCGGCGCGGCGGCGCACCCGTTCGAGCAGCACCTCGGATTCCTGCGCGGCCAGGCGCGCGGTGGGCTCGTCGAGGACGAGCAGCAGTTCCTGCGAGGCATCCTGGTCCTGCAGCGCGCGGGCGATCGCGACCATCGTCTGGTCGGAGGGGCGGAGCGCACGGACGGGCGTGCGCGGATCGACGTCGAGTTCGTACTCCGCGAGCAGGCGGGTCACGTGCGCGCGCAGCTGCTTCCAGTCGATGCCGGGGCCGCGACGCGGGTACCCGTTGTCGAGGGCGAAGTTCTCCTCGATGGAGAGGGCGTCGAACAGCCCGAGGTCCTGGTGCACGAACCGCAGTCCCGCACGCTGGGCGGTGGCGGGGGTGTAGTCGCGGAGGTCCACCGGTTCGCCGAAGATCTCCAGCTCGCCGTCGTCGGCGGAGTAGACCCCGGCGAGGATCTTGATGGTGGTGGACTTGCCGGAGCCGTTGCCGCCGAGCAGCGCGTGCACGGTGCCGCGGCGGACGTTCAGGGACACGTCGTTGAGCGCTCGGGTCCCGGAGAAGCTCTTGTCGAGATGGCGGATGCGGAGCGCCGGACCCGTGCGGTCCGGCGTGCCCGGGGCCGCCCGGGGAAACCCAGCCCCCCCCCGGGTGGCCCAAG
>JAEZSU010000198.1 GCA_023421635.1 Actinomycetes bacterium
GGGGGCGCGCCCCCCCCCCCCCCCCCCCGGCCGGTCCCGCCGGAAGGGCGCGGATGCCACCGGCGCCCGCGTCAGGGTCTGGTTCATCGTCCCCGCCGCGATCTTCATGGGCGTGTTCGGGCTGTACCCCCTCATCCAGCTGCTCTGGATGAGCCTCAACGACGTCACGCAGCGCACCATCAACACGGGCGGCTGGGACTTCGTCGGCATCGGCAACTACATCGAGGGATTCACCACGGGCCAGAGCGGCCCGGCGCTCATCCGCACCCTCGTGGTCGTCGTGATCGTCACCGTGCTCGGCATGGTCCTGGGTTTCGCCGCGGCCGTCGTGCTGCGCACCCAGGGGCGCTGGTCCGACGTGCTGCTGGCCATCATGGTGTTCGTCTGGGCCCTCCCCCCGATCGTCAACGGCTCCACCTGGAAGTTCCTCCTCGGCGACGACGGGCTGATCAACACGATCCTCGGCTTCTTCGGGCTCGCCAAGCCCATCCCGTTCCTCTACGACACGACCTGGGCGCTCATCTCCGTCGCCTTCGTCGGCGCGTTCGCCGTGATCCCGTTCAACGCGCTCGTGTACCGCGCCTCCCTCACCGCGATCGATCCCGAGGTCTTCGAGGCGGCGTCCCTGGACGGCGCGAGCAGGTGGGGCGAGATCCGCCACATCATGATCCCGTCGGCCCGCTCGACCACCATGGTGCTGCTCGTGCTCACGATCGTGTACGCGTTCCGCAGCTTCGACTTCATCTACGTCATGACCTACGGCGGCCCCGGCACCGCGACCAACACGCTGCCGTTCCTCGGCTTCCTGCAGGCCTTCAACCGCTACGACTACGGCCTGGGCTCCGCCACCTCGGTGCTCGCCGTGCTCGCCGTGCTCGTGCTCGCCGTCATCTACGCGCGCAGCATCCGCAAGGAGGAGAAGGACGCATGAACGCCAAAGCCGGCCCCATCGCCATCACGGTCAAGGCGCTGTTCAGCATCGCCTACGGCCTGCCGATCTTCTGGATCGTGCTCACGTCGTTCAAGTCCGCCTCCGACGTCTTCGGCGGCAACGCGCTGCTGTTCACCCCGACGCTCAGCGCGTACGAGCGTGCGATCAACCCGCAGCTGTTCACCGCGCTCGGCCAGTCGGCGCTGATCGCGACCGGCACGACCGTGCTGGTGCTGCTCATCGCCGTGCCTGCGGCATACGGGCTCGCACGGGTGAGCGGCTGGATCGCGACGCTCGGCCTCGGCCTGCTCATCGTGCTGCAGATGCTGCCGCAGACGGCGCAGGTGATCCCGCTGTTCGCGCTGCTCGGCAGCTGGGGCATCCTCGACCAGACCGGCACCGTGATCCTCGCGGATGCGGCGCTGCTCATCCCCTTCGCGACACTGCTGCTGCGCCCGTTCTTCCGGTCCGTCCCGCCATCACTGGAGGAGGCGGGTGCCCTGGACGGCGCAGGACCGCTCCGCTCCTTCTGGTCGATCGCGCTGCCGATCGCCCGCAACGGCATCCTCACGGTCGCCTCCATCACCTTCCTGCAGTCCTGGGGCGAGTTCCTCTACGCGGTGCGGTTCTTCCTCACCCCGCAGAACTACCCGCTCTCGGCGCTGCTCTCGCAGCAGGTGTCGGCGTTCGGCATCGACTGGCCGGGCCTGATGGCACTGGCCGTCCTCACCTCGATCCCGATCCTCATCGTCTTCATGTCCACCTATCGCATGCTGCGCGACGGCCTGACCGTCGGCGCCGTCAAGTGACCCGCACCCCCTTCCGGAGACACCCCGCATGACCGAGTCCCCCTTCCCCCTCGCCCCCGGCATCCGTGCCGGAGCCGCCCGCGGCGCCGGGCGCCCCTTCGTCCCGGCGCGCTCCCGCTGGCGCCCGCTGGGCCTCGCCGAGGTGCGCATCGACGACGGCTTCTGGGCAGAGCGCCAGCGCCTGAACGCCACCGAGATGATCGCCCACGTCGAGCACTGGCTCGAGAAGATGGGCTGGATCGGCAACTTCGACGCCGCAGCGGAAGGTCGCCTGCCGGGCGACCGCCGTGGGCGCGAGTTCTCCGACTCCGAGGTGTACAAGCTCCTCGAGGCGATGAGCTGGGAGTACGGCCGCACCGGGGACCCCGACCTGGATGCACGTCTGCGCCGCCTCGCATCGCGCGTGGCGGCGGCCCAGGAACCGGACGGCTACCTGAACACGAAGTTCGGCCGGCCGGGGCAGGGAGCGCGCTACAGCGACCTGGAGTGGGGGCACGAGCTCTACTGCTTCGGCCACCTCATCCAGGCCGGCGTCGCCCGCGCTCGCACCTACGGCGACGACGAGCTCGTGCAGACCGCGGTCCGTGCGGCCGACCACGTGTGCCGCGAGTTCGGGCCCGAAGGCAACCAGGGCGTCTGCGGGCACCCCGAGATCGAGGACGCGCTCGTTGAACTCGCCCGTGTGACCGGCGACCGGAAGTACCTGGCGCAGGCGCAGCTGTTCGTCGACCGCCGTGGCCACGGGGTGCTCGGCGCCATCGAGTTCGGCCAGCAGTACTTCCAGGACGACGTGCCGGTGCGCGAGCAGACCGTGTTCGACGGCCACGCCGTCCGTGCGCTGTACCTTGCCGCGGCGGCCGCCGACATCGCGGATGAGACCGGTGAGGACGCGCTTCGCGACGCCATCGTGTCGCAGACGCGTCGCACCCTGGCCCGCCGCACGTACCTCACCGGTGGCATGGGCGCGCATCACGAGGGTGAGTCCTTCGGGGCGGACTTCGAGCTGCCGCCCGAGCGGTCGTACTCCGAGACCTGCGCGGGCATCGCGTCGGTGATGCTGAACCACCGCCTGCTGCTCGCCACCGGCGACGCACTGCACGCGGATGCGGTGGAGCGCACGCTGTTCAACCTCGTCGCCGCCTCGCCGTCCGCCGACGGGCACGGGTTCTTCTACACGAACACGCTGCACCAGCGGGTGCCGGGCCGTGAGGTCGACCCGGAGGAGGCGAGCCCCCGGGCGGCATCGAGCCTGCGTGCGCCGTTCTTCGAGGTGTCCTGCTGCCCGACGAACCTCACCCGCACGTTCGCGTCGCTCGGCGCCTACATCGCCTCGGTCGACGACACCGGGCTGCAGCTGCACCAGTTCGCACCGGCGACCATCCGCACCGAGCTGGCGACCGGCGCCCTGGCACTGAAGGTGCGCACCTCGTACCCCGAATCCGGTCGCATCGAGGTCGCCGTCGAGGCGGCACCGGCCGAGTGGACCCTGACCGTGCGCGTGCCCGCGTGGGTGCCCGGCGGCGAGGTGCTCGTCGACGGCACCGCGCAGCGCGCCGAGGACGGCTTCCTGCGCGTGTCCGGCCCCGCGGCGGGGAGCTCCGTCGTGGTGGATCTGCCCATCGAGCCGCGCTGGAGCTTCGCCGACCCGCGGGTCGACGCCGCCCGCGGTCAGGTCGCGGTCGAGCGGGGTCCCATCGTCTACGCGCTGGAGTCGGTCGACCTCGGCGACGACGTCGCGACCGCCCGCGTGGACACCACCCGCGCACCGCGCGAGCAGGACGGTGCCGTGCTCGTGCACGTGCGTCCGGAGACCGTCGCCGACGCGGACTGGCCGTACGCGACGCTGCCCGTCACCGGCACCGCGGCCGAACCGCGCGACGTGGCGCTGGTGCCCTACCACGCGTGGGGCGAGCGGGGCCCTGCGACCATGCGGGTCTGGATGCCGGTCGACACGCGCGCCTGACCGGACCGCGAAGACCACGGAGGGGAGGATGCTGCGGCATCCTCCCCTCCGCCCGTTTCAGCCGAGCGTGCCGGCCAGGATCCGCGCGTCCTCGTCGACCCAGTCGAACGAGCGCCGGACGGCTTTGCGCCACATCCGAATGCGCCGGTCGCGCTCCTCGCCGCCCATCGCGGGCGTCCACCGCTCCCCCTCGCGCCAGTGGCCGCGGAGCTCGTCCAGGTCGGCCCAGACCCCGGTCGCGAGCCCTGCCGCGTAGGCGGCGCCGAGCGCCGTCGTCTCCACGACCTCCGGCCGCACCACCGGGATCCCGAGGATGTCGGCCTGGAACTGCATCAGCAGGCCGTTGCGGGTCATGCCGCCGTCGACGCGGAGCTCCTGCAGCGGCTGCCCCGTGTCCGCGACGACCGCCTCGATCACGTCGAGCGTCTGGAACGCGGTGGCCTCCAGCGCCGCGCGCGCGATGTGCGCCCGGTTCACGTACCGGGTGAGCCCCACGAGCGCCCCGCGGGCGTCGGGGCGCCAGTACGGCGCGAACAGGCCCGAGAACGCGGGCACGAAGTACGCGCCGCCGTTGTCGTCGACGGATTCGGCGAGCGTCTGCACGTCCCCCGACTCGGCGAACATGCCGAGGTTGTCGCGCAGCCACTGCACGAGCGACCCGGTGACGGCGATCGACCCCTCCACCGCGTACCGGGCGGACTCGCCGGCGCGCTGGTACGCGACGGTGGTGATGAGGCCGTGCTGCGACCGGACGATCTCGGTGCCCGTGCCCACGAGCAGGAAGTTGCCGGTGCCGTAGGTGTTCTTGGACTCGCCGGGCTCGAACGCGGCCTGCCCGAACGTGGCGGCCTGCTGGTCGCCGAGGACGCCGGCGATCGGCACGCCCGCGACCGCGGCGGGCGCCGAGATCGGCGCGATCACCCCGGAGGACGGGACGATCTCGGGCAGCATCGAACGCGGGATGCCGAACACCTCGAGCATCTGCGGCGACCAGTCGAGCGTCCGCAGGTCCATCAGGAGCGTGCGGCTGGCGTTCGTGACGTCGGTCACGTGGCGCGCGCCACCGGTGAGGTTCCAGACGAGCCAGGTGTCGGGGGTGCCGAACAGCAGGTGCCCCGCCTCCGCGTCCTCGCGGGCTCCCGGCACGTGCTCGAGGATCCAGGCGATCTTGGATGCGGAGAAATACGCCGCGAGCGGCAGCCCGGTGATGTCGACGTAGCGGTCGTACCAGCCGTCCTCACCCGCCAGCCGGTCGAGGGCCGGCTGGGTGCGGGTGTCCTGCCAGACGAGCGCGTTGTGGACCGGCACGCCGGTGCGGGCATCCCACACGATCGCGGTCTCGCGCTGGTTGGTGATGCCGAGCGCGGCGATCGCCGAGGCGTCGAGGCCGGCGTCGGCCACCACGGTCTCCAGCGCCCACGCCGCGTTCGCCCAGATCTCCGCCGCGTCGTGCTCCACGCGCCCCGCACGGGGGAAGATCTGCTCGTGCTCCCGCTGCGCGGTCCCCACGATGCGTCCGTGCACATCGAAGAGGATCGCGCGGGTGGAGGTGGTTCCCTGATCGAGGGCGATCACATGGTCGGCCACGTCGTCGTGCTCCCTGC
>JAEZSU010000201.1 GCA_023421635.1 Actinomycetes bacterium
AGGGGCGCCGCGCCGGCCGCGCCGGCTACGCCGTGTACGCCGGCGACGAGCGCGTCGGCGAGATCACCAGCGGCGCGCTCAGCCCCACCCTCGGCCATCCGATCGCGATGGCCTTCGTCTCCCCGGATGCGGCTGCACCCGGGACCGTGCTGCGGCTCGACGTGCGCGGCACCCGCATCCCCGCCACCGTCACCGACCTGCCCTTCTACCGGAGGAAGAAATGACCTACGACATCGACACCCTGCTGTACACGCCCGAGCACGAGTGGCTCCATGTCGACGACAACGTCGTCACGTTCGGCATCACCGACTACGCCGCCGAGCAGCTCGGTGACGTCGTCTTCGTCGAGCTCCCCGCGCAGGACGCCGCGCTCACCGCGGGACAGGTGTGCGGCGAGATCGAGTCGACGAAGTCGGTGGGGGAGCTCTTCGCACCCGTCGACGGCCGCGTGCTCGAGGTGAACGGCGCGGTCGACGCCGACCCGTCCACCGTGAACGCCGACCCGTTCGGCGCCGCCTGGCTCGTGCGGGTCGAACTCGCCGGCGACCTGCCCGCCGGCCTCCTCGACCGGGCCGCCTACCTCGAGCTCACCGGATCCGGGTCATGAGCGACGCCTTCGCCCGTCGCCACATCGGGACGGGACCTGCGGCGCAGCGCACCATGCTCGACGGGCTCGGGTACGCGAGCGTCGAGGAGCTCGTCCGCGCCGCGGTGCCCGCATCCGTCCACGTGCGGGAGCGCGAGACGACCGACCTCCTCCCCGCGGCGACCGAGGCGGAGGCGATCGCCGAGCTCCGGGCGCTCGCCGCGCAGAACCGGCCGGCGCGCTCCATGATCGGCCTGGGGTATTACGACACCTTCACCCCCGCGGTGATCGAGCGGAACGTGTTCGAGAACCCGTCGTGGTACACCGCCTACACGCCGTATCAGCCGGAGATCTCGCAGGGGCGGCTCGAGGCCCTCATCAACTTCCAGACGATGGTGACCGACCTCACCGGGCTCGGGACCGCGAACGCGTCCATGCTCGACGAGGGGACCGCCGCGGTCGAGGGGATGCTGCTCGCCCGACGTGCATCGCGCTCGGCCTCCGACGTGTTCCTCGTCGACGCCGACGCGTTCCCGCAGACCCGGGCACTCCTCCGCCACCGCGCCGCGGCCGTCGGCATCACGGTCCGCGAGGTGTCGTTCGACGCGCAGACCGCACCCGAGATCGACGCGTTCGGCGTCTTCCTGCAGTTCCCCGGCGCCTCCGGGCGGGTGTGGGACCCGAGCGTCGTCGCAGCCACCGCGGCCGAGGCCGGTGCGCTCGTGGTCGTCGCCGCGGATCTGCTCGCCCTCACCCTGCTCCGCTCCCCGGGCTCGTTCGGGGCGGACATCGCCGTCGGCACCACGCAGCGCTTCGGCGTGCCGATGGGGTTCGGCGGGCCGCACGCGGGGTACATGGCCGTGCGGGCGGGGCTCGAGCGGCAGCTCCCCGGCCGGCTCGTCGGGGTGTCGCAGGACGCGGACGGACACCCGGCGTACCGCCTCGCGCTGCAGACGCGTGAGCAGCACATCCGGCGCGAGAAGGCGACGTCCAACATCTGCACCGCGCAGGTGCTCCTCGCCGTGATGGCGGCGATGTACGCGGTCTACCACGGTCCCGACGGGCTCCGCGCGATCGCGACCGACGTCGCCCGCAAGGCGGAGGCGCTCGCCGCAGCCCTGCGCGAGTACGGCCTGACGGTCGAGCACGACGCGTTCTTCGACACGATCCGCGTCGTCACCCAGGGGCCGGCGGAGACCGTGATCGACCGTGCCCGTGAGCTCGGCTACCAGCTCGCCTGGATCGATCAGGCCACGGTCGGCGTCTCGGTCGACGAGACCACCGATGCCCGCGACCTCGGGGCGGTGGCGACCGCGTTCGGCCTGCCCGCGCCCGGGCCGGGCGGGCTGGTATGGCAGGATGCGACGCCGCTCGCCGGTGTCGCGGCGGGCCTGCGGCGCGAGGACGACGTGCTGCAGCATCCGGTGTTCCACGCGCACCGGTCCGAGACCGCCATGATGCGGTACCTGAAGACCCTCGCCGACCGCGACTACGCACTGGACCGCGGCATGATCCCGCTCGGCTCGTGCACCATGAAGCTCAACGCGGCCACTGAGATGGCCGCGGTGTCCTGGCCCGAGTTCGCCCGCGTGCACCCCTTCGCGCCCGAGGCCGATGTGCGGGGCACGCTCGCGCTCATCGAGCAGCTCGAGACGTGGCTGGCCGAGGTGACCGGGTACGACGCCGTGTCGCTGCAGCCGAACGCGGGGTCGCAGGGCGAGCTCGCAGGGCTGCTCGCCATCCGGCAGTTCCATGATGCGAACGGCGAGTCGGCGCGCACCGTGTGCCTCATCCCGTCGTCCGCGCACGGCACGAACGCGGCATCCGCGGTGCTCGCCGGGATGCGGGTCGTGGTGGTGGCGTGCGACGAAGCCGGCAACGTCGACCTCGAGGACCTTCGCGCGAAGATCGCCGAGCACGCCGACGCCCTCGCCGCGCTCATGATCACCTACCCGTCGACCCACGGGGTGTACGAGCAGGACGTGCTCGAGCTCACGCAGGCCGTGCACGACGCGGGCGGGCAGGTGTACGTCGACGGTGCGAACCTCAACGCCCTGCTCGGGTTCGCCCGGTTCGGCGACCTCGGCGGTGACGTGGCGCACCTGAACCTGCACAAGACGTTCGCGATCCCGCACGGCGGCGGCGGGCCCGGGGTCGGCCCGGTCGCGGCGAAGGCGCACCTCGCGCCGTACCTGCCCTCGCACCCGCTCTCGCAGCGCGCCGACCACGGCGGGTTCATCACCGAGCGGGTGGCGCGGTTCGACGGGGGACCGGTCTCGGCCGCGCCGTACGGCTC
>JAEZSU010000242.1 GCA_023421635.1 Actinomycetes bacterium
CCGGCTCGGTGCCGGTCACGATCGGCACCCGCACGGCGCTGCCCCATTCGGTCCAGGAGCCGTCGTAGTTGCGCACGTCGTCGAAGCCGAGGAGGTGCTTCAGCACGAACCAGGTGTGGCTCGACCGTTCGCCGATCCGGCAGTACGCGACGACCGCGTCGCCGTCGGCCAGGCCGGCCTCGCCCCGATAGATGGCGTCCAGCTCCTCGCGGGACTTGAAGGTGCCGTCCTCGGCGACCGCGCGCGCCCACGGCACGCTCTTGGCGGTGGGGATGTGCCCGGCGCGGAGTGCGCCCTCTTCCGGGTAGGCCGGGGCGGTGGTCCGTGCCCCGCTGTACTCCTCGGGGGAGCGGACGTCGATGAGAGGGTTGCCCAGGTGTGCCAGCACGTCCTCGCGGTAGGCGCGCAGCGCGCTGTCGTCGCGCTCGACGACGGGGTAGGCGGTCACCGGGCGCTGCGCGCGCTCCGTGGTGATGGGACGCCCCTCCGCGATCCAGCGGTCGCGACCGCCGTCGAGGAGCCTGACGTCCTCGTGACCGAACAGGGAGAACACCCAGAGGGCGTACGCCGCCCACCAGTTGTTCTTGTCGCCGTAGATGACGACCGTGTCGTCGCGGGAGATGCCCTTCGTGCTCAGCAGTCGCGCGAAGCCCTCGCCGTCGACGTAGTCGCGGACGACCGGGTCGTTGAGCTCGGTGTGCCAGTCGATCTTCACCGCGCCGGGAATGTGCCCGGTCTCGTACAGCAGCACGTCCTCATCGGACTCGACGACCACCAGACCGGGCCGACCGAGCCGCTCCTCCAGCCAGTCCGCGGTGACGAGACGTTCGGGGTGCGCGTACGCGGCGAACTTCTCGGACGTGCGGTCGGGCTCGACGGCCATGGTGCTCCTCTGATCGGGGGACTGCTGCGCGACGGCTAGGGTAGGTCCGTCCCGCATCGACCCTAGGTTCAACGAGTGGGCACCGCATCCATTCCGTAACCATGTGACACAGGACAGCCCCGTATGACCTCCACCGGCATCGTGCACCTCACCGACCGTCAGCCCCAGGTCTCCGGCGCCGAGATGGTCGCCGCACTCGTGCCGCCGCCCCAGTTCTCCGAGGCGAGCTTCGACTCGTACCGGGCGGATGCGGCCTATCCGTCGCAGCAGGGCACGAAGGACGAGCTGCTCGCCTTCTCCGGCCTCGCTCCGGTCGCGGCCGAGAAGCGGGGGTTCTTCAAGCGGGCGCCGAAGCTGCCCGAGCGCAAGCCCGGGGTCTACCTCGACGGCGGGTTCGGCGTCGGCAAGACCCACCTGCTCGCCTCCATCTACCACGGCATGCCTGCACGCAGGAAGTACTTCGGCTCGTTCATCGAGTACACCGCGCTCGTCGGTGCGCTCGGCTACCAGCAGACCGTGGAGCTGTTCCGCGGCGCGGACCTGTTGTGCATCGACGAGTTTGAGCTCGACGACCCGGGCGACACGATGGTGATGACCCGCCTCCTGGGTGAACTCGTGGCCTCCGGCACGAAGCTCGCCGCGACGTCGAACACGCCGCCGAACGCGCTGGGCGAGGGCCGGTTCGCCGCGCAGGACTTCCTCCGCGAGATCAGCGCGATGGCCGACAGCTTCGAGACCCTGCGCATCGACGGGGTCGACTATCGTCAGCGCGCGTTCGACGGTCACGCGGCCGCGCTCACGGATGCGGAGTACACCGCGGCGATCGCCGAGGCCGCTCGCACCACGACGGTCTCGGACGACGCCCTCGGCGACCTCGTCCACCATCTCTCCCGCGTGCACCCGTCCCGCTACATCCGGCTGCTCGACGGCATCGGCCTGATCGGCATCCGGGATGTGACGGTGCTCACCGACCAGTCCGCGGCGCTGCGCCTCGTCGCGTTCGTCGACCGCGCGTACGACGCGCAGATCCCGGTCCGCGCGACCGGTGTGACGCTGGACCGCGTGTTCAGTGACGAGATGCTCGCCGGCGGCTACCGCAAGAAATACCTGCGCGCCATCTCCCGGCTGATCGCGCTCACCCACTCCTGATCGAGGGATTCGTCAGCCCCTTGGCGGCGTCGCGAAACGTGATGTTTACGTCGGGCGTACCGCTGTAACACGGGCGAAACAGCCCTCTACTACCCGCGGTAACCCCGGCTCGGAACACTGGCCTCACCCGAATGCACCGCCCGTCAGAACGCGGCCGCTATGGGTCACTGAGTAACACGACACATGGATGAGGAATCTTATGGATGCGGGAAATCTCGCCTGGTCCGTCGCTGCGACGGCCCTGGTGCTGTTCATGACGCCCGGCGTGGCGTTCTTCTACGGCGGGCTCGTGAAGGCCAAGAGCGTCGTCAGCATGATGATGATGAGCTTCGGCGCCCTGGGCCTCGTGAGCGTCCTCTGGATCCTCTACGGCTTCAACATGAGCGCGGTGGAGAGCACCTGGGCCTTCGCCGGTAACCCGTTCACCGACTTCGGCCTGGGCAGCGCGGACAGCGACACCCTCGTCGGCGCCACGTTCGGCGCGACCTTCGCCATCATCACCGTCGCCCTGATCTCCGGCGCGATCGCCGACCGTGCCAAGTTCGGTGCGTGGATGATCTTCGCCGGCGTGTGGGTCACCGTGGTCTACTTCCCGGTCGCCGCGTGGGTCTGGGGCGGCGGCTGGATCATGGGCCTCGGCGAGACCTTCGGCTTCAGCACCAGCGTCATCGACTACGCCGGTGGGACCGCGGTCCACATCAACGCGGGTGCCGCGGCCCTCGCCCTCGCGCTCGTGCTCGGCAAGCGCATCGGCTTCCAGAAGGGCATCACCAAGCCGCACAATGTGCCGCTCGTCATGCTCGGCGCCTCGATCCTGTGGTTCGGCTGGTTCGGCTTCAACGCCGGCGCCGAGGGCACCTTCGCCCTGCTCGGCACCGAGGACTCCTCGGTCGGCCTCATCATCGTCAACACGCTCGGCTCGACGGCCGCGGCCATCATCGGCTGGCTGATCATCGAGAAGCTGAAGGACGGCAAGGCCACCTCGGTCGGCGCCGCCTCGGGTGCCGTCGCCGGTCTGGTCGCCATCACCCCCGCCTGCGCGAACCTGACCCCCGGTTGGGCGCTCCTGCTCGGTGTCGTCACCGGTGCCCTCTGCGCCCTCGCGGTCGAGCTCAAGTGGAAGCTCGGATACGACGACTCGCTCGACGTCGTCGGCGTGCACCTCGTCGGTGGTCTCATCGGAACCCTGTTCCTCGGCTTCTTCGCCACCGAGACCGGCCTCTTCCTCGGCGGCGGCTTCGAGCAGCTCATCATCCAGGCGATCGCAGCCTTCGGTGTCCTCATCTACTCCTTCGTCGTGGCCTGGATCATCGGCTTCGTCATCGAGAAGACGATGGGCTTCCGGATCAAGAACGAGGACGAGCTCGCCGGCGTGGACACCACCGTCCACGGCGAAGAGGGCTACTCGCTCGCAGTCCAGGACTGACCCGCAACACACAGCAGCACAGGGGCGTCGCGCATCGCGCGGCGCCCCTGTCGCGTGCCCGG
>JAEZSU010000250.1 GCA_023421635.1 Actinomycetes bacterium
CGCCCCACACGTGCGCGCGCACCGTGCGGACCAGGTCCTCCCCAGGATCGTTCGGCAGGTCGTGCGCCACGGCGGCCATGCCCCACTGCGAGCGGGCGGCGAGGACGGATGCCGGCACCTCGCCGAGGTCGGTCCAGCCGCTCCGGGGCGGCGAGATGCCCGCCCACGGCGCGGTGACGGCCGTCTCCGGCAACGCCAGCGCGTGCGGGTCCTCGGTGCCGACGAGTCCGGGAGCGGCGATCGACAGATCGCATTCGAGCTCGGGATCCACCGGCAGCGCCCGCATGGCGAGGATCGTCGGGATCTCCTCGAGGAGGGTCCGCGGCCACAGCACGGCGGTGGTCATGACCAGCGTGCCGGCCTGGGCACGAAGCCGCAGCGCCGTCTCCCCGCCGAGCGTGCCGGCACGGCCGGCGAAGGTCAGGGCGTCCGCCGCGGCCTCCGCGTCGGGGAACAGGAGGCGGTCGGGCATCGTCCTAAACTACCAAGCGGACTCGAACGCACGGAGGACAGCGTGGACGAAACGATGACGACGCAGCACCCCGAGCGGCTCGAGGACCCGGTCTCGTCGCTGCTGGACGTCCTCTCGCTCTCCAGCACCGGTGCCCGCACCACCGAGGACATCTTCACCGGCATCTCCCACCCGATGCCGCTCGGCCGCGTCTACGGCGGACAGGTGCTCGCCCAGGCGGTCGTCGCCGCGTCGCGGACCGTCCCCGAGGATCGCCCGATCCACTCCATGCACGGGTACTTCCTCCGACCCGGCGACGCCTCGCACGGCATCACGTTCTCCGTCGACCGGTTGCGCGACGGCCGCTCGTTCACCGCGCGTCGCACGCAGGCGTTCCAGGAGGGCGTGCCGATCTTCTCCATGATCGCCTCGTTCCAGGCCGAGGACGACGGGCTCGAGCACCAGGAGCCGATGCCGGACGTCCCGGGCCCGGACGCCCTCCGCCCGCTCGGCACCGGCTCGAAGCATCCCCGGTCCGCCCGCATGTTCGACGACCTGCCGCTGGATGTGCGCCATGTGGAGGGTTCGCTCTACGGCGCGTTCCCGGGTGCGGCCCAGAACCGGCAGCACGTCTGGATGCGCGCCCGCCGCCCGCTGCCGGACGATGCGCTGGTGCACCGCGCGGCGCTCGCCTACCTCGCAGACATGACGATCCAGGAGCCCATCCTGCGCGCGCACGGGCTGCCGTGGGCGACGCCGGGGATGAGCGTCGCGAGCCTCGACCACGCGATGTGGTGGCACCGCCCGGCACGGGTGGACTCGTGGCTCCTGTACGTGCAGGAGGCGAACAGCGCCCGCGGCGGCCGCGGGCTGTCGACGGGCCGGATCTACACGCAGGACGGGATGCTGGTCGCAACCGTGGCGCAGGAGGTCATGGTGCGCGTCCCCGCCGATCAGCGCCGCGCGTAGCTGATGGGCTCGCCCACGTAGGGCTCCCAGGCATCCCGCATCCGCTGCGTGAGCCGCACCGGGCGCCCGCTCTCGGCGTCGACCAGCACGACCGTCGCCGACGACCGGGCGTACAGCACCTGCTCGGCGCCGCCGCGCGGGCTGAACACCTCGTAGCAGACCTCCATGCTCGACCCGCCCAGGCGCCCGAACCACAGCTGCACGTCGAGCGGCTCGCGCTGGTAGGGCACGGGCCGCAGGTACTCGATCTCCTGCCGGGCGATGAGGGTCAGCAGCCCCGCCTCGATGCCGGAGGCGACGACGGCCGTCGGGGGCGACGGCTCGCCGTCCGCCGGCTCCCAGAAGGCGCGCACGCGCGCCTCCTCGAGGAGCTTCAGCATCGAGGTGTTGTTGACGTGGTTGAACGCGTCGAGGTCGCCCCACCGCAGATGGATGGGGACGTGCAGCCGGGCGCTCATCGTCAGTCGCGCGTGAGCTTCCGGTGCGTCGAGCGGTGCGGGGTCGCCGCATCCGGGCCGAGGCGCTCGATCTTGTTCTGCTCGTACGCCTCGAAGTTGCCCTCGAACCAGTACCACTGATCGGGCTTCTCGTCGGTGCCCTCGTAGGCGAGGATGTGCGTCGCGATGCGGTCGAGGAACCACCGGTCGTGCGTGATGACCACGGCGCAGCCGGGGAATTCGAGCAGCGCGTTCTCCAGGCTCGACAGCGTCTCGACGTCCAGGTCGTTCGTCGGCTCGTCGAGCAGCAGCAGGTTGCCGCCTTCCTTGAGCGTCAGCGCGAGGTTGAGGCGGTTGCGCTCACCGCCGGAGAGCACGCCCGCCTTCTTCTGCTGGTCCGGGCCCTTGAAGCCGAACTTCGACACGTACGCCCGCGAGGGGATCTCGGTCTTGCCCACGGTGATGATGTCGAGCCCGTCGGACACGACCTCCCACAGCGTCTTGTTGGGGTCGATGTTCGAGCGCGTCTGGTCGACGTAGCTGATCTTCACGGTCTCGCCGATCTTCAGCTCGCCGCCGTCGAGGGGCTCGAGGCCGACGATCGTCTTGAACAGCGTGGTCTTGCCGACGCCGTTCGGGCCGATGACGCCGACGATGCCGTTGGGCGGCAGGCTGAAGCTGAGCCCGTCGATGAGCGAGCGCCCGTCGAAGCCCTTCTTGAGGTTCTTCGCCTCGATCACCACGTTGCCCAGGCGCGGCCCCGGCGGGATCTGGATCTCCTCGAAGTCCAGCTTCCGGGTGCGCTCGGCCTCGGCAGCCATCTCCTCGTACCGCGCGAGGCGGGCCTTGGACTTCGTCTGACGACCCTTCGCGCTGGAACGGACCCACTCGAGCTCGTCCTTCAGGCGCTTCGCGAGCTTGGCGTCCTTCTTCCCCTGGATGTCGAGGCGCTCGGCCTTCTTCTCCAGGTACGTGGAGTAGTTGCCCTCGTAGCCGATGAGCCGGCCGCGGTCGACCTCGGCGATCCACTCCGCCACGTGGTCGAGGAAGTACCGGTCGTGGGTGATCGCGATGACGGCACCCTTGTAGGCCTGCAGGTGCTGCTCGAGCCAGAGCACGCTCTCGGCGTCGAGGTGGTTGGTGGGCTCGTCCAGGAGCAGCAGGTCGGGCTTCTGCAGCAGCAGCTTGGCGAGCGCGACGCGGCGCTTCTCACCACCGGAGAGCGGGGCGATCGCGGCGTCGGCGGGCGGGGTGCGCAGTGCGTCCATGGCCTGCTCGAGCTGCGAATCGAGGTCCCAGCCGTCGGCGGCATCGATCTCCTCCTGCAGCGTGCCCATCTCGGCCAGCAGCGCGTCGAAGTCGGCGTCGGGGTCGGCCATCTGCGCGGAGATCTCGTTGAACCGGTCGAGCTTGGCCTTGATGGCCACGCCGTCCCGGATGTTCTCGAGCACGGTCTTGGACTCGTCGAGCTCGGGCTCCTGCATGAGGATGCCGACGCTGAAGCCCGGGGTCAGCTTCGCCTCGCCGTTGGAGGGCTGGTCGAGCCCCGCCATGATCTTCAGGATCGTCGACTTGCCGGCGCCGTTGGGACCGACCATGCCGATCTTCGCGCCGGGGAGGAACGCCATCGTGACGTCGTCGAGAATGAGCTTCTCGCCGACCGCCTTGCGGGCACGGACCATCTGGTAGATGTACTCAGCCATATCCAGGACAGTCTAGTCGGGCCGGAGCGTCCGCCCGGCGCCGTCACCAGTCGATGGGCCTGGTGTTCCCGATCAGGCAGGCGGTGCCGCCGAGGACGGCGTCGGCGACCGCGGTCACCGGCTCCCCGGTGGCGGGGCCGACCTGCCCGAGCAGGCATTCCTCGCCGATCCGCACCGAGAACTGGATCGTCTCGGCAGGGTTGCCGACCGTGGTCTGGTCGGGGGTCACCTGCATCGCGGACTTGTCGAACCCGGTGGCCACGAGGGCGTCGATGTACGCCCGCCCGGCGACCTGGTCGGGAGACGCCCACACCTGCTGCACGATCTCGGTGAAGATGGCGAGATTGTCCGCCGCCGTCCCGTCCGGTACGAACGCCGGGCCCGCCGGCGCCGTCTGCGTCGGCGCGGACGTCGGGACCGCAGTGGTCGCCGGCGCCGCCGGCGTTCCCGTGCACCCCGCGAGCGACGCGGCCACCACGAAGGACCCGAACAGGACCATCGGGCGGATGCGAGAGGCTGGCACGCTCCGAGTGTACGTGCCGGCGTCGACTCAGAACGGGATCTCGGCAGGTTCGGGGACGGGGTCCGGCACCGTCGCCGTCGTCCACCCCTCGGACTCGGCGGGAGCACCCCAATCCCCCGCGGCGGGCGCGGAGGCCGTCTGCTCGGCCGGCGCTCCCCCGCCCGGCGCGTCACGGGAGAAGGCCGACGTGCCCCACAGCAGGTCGTGCCCGAGGGCGACCGCGTCGATCTCCAGGGTGACGCCGCGCTTGGTCTCGGTCTCCCACTCGCGGGCACGCAGCCGGCCGGTGACGATCACCCGCTCGCCCTTGCGGAACGAGTGCAGCGCGTGTTCGCCGAGCGCCCGCCACACGTTCACGCTGAACCAGTTCGTGTAGTCGTCGACCCACTCGCCGCGCTGCTTGTCGAACTTCCGATGCGTACTGCCCAGCCGGAACGAGGTCACCGGCCCCGCCGGGGTCTGCCGCTGGTCGAGCGTCCCGCCGATGTTGCCGACGACGGTCACCGTCTCGTTCAGGTTCATGTTCATGTCCGCTCCTCCCGGATCGTGTGACGGATGCCGTGGTGCCCGGGTGCCCGC
>JAEZSU010000272.1 GCA_023421635.1 Actinomycetes bacterium
GCCCGGGGACGGTCCCGGCCGGCGCGGTCCCGTCCGCCCCGGTCCCCGTTCCCGCATCCGGGAGCGTCCAGCGGACGGGGAGCGGGATGCGGGGCCTCGCCGAGCGCGCGGCGACCGACCCGCTGCAGCTCGACGACCACGAATGGATCGCCCTGCTGGAGGCCACCGGTGCCGGGCTCGATGCGGTCACCGCGACGGCCGACGACGTGCGCCGCTACACCGTCGGCGATGCGGTGAGCATCGTCGTGAACCGCAACCTCACCTCGAGCGGGTTCCGGGCCCGCGGCGCCACCGCGCCGGGCGAGTTCGACCTGGAGGACGCCGCCGCGATCGCCGCGGACGCCGCGGACCTCGGCGCCACCGAACTCTGCGTGCAGGGCGTCCTCCCGCCCGGCGAAGACCCGGGCGGGTACCTCGACCTGGTGCGGACGCTCCGCGCCGCAGCTCCCGCGCTCCACCTGCACGCCTACCGGCCGCAGGATGTGTGGGACCTCGCCGACCGCGCCGGGCTCGGCCTCGAGGGCGCCCTCGCCGCCATGCGCGAGGCGGGCGTGGGGACGGTGCCCGGCACCGGGGTGAAGGTGCTCTCCGAGCGGGTGCGGGGCATCGTCGCGCCCGGCGACCTGGAGATCGACCGCTGGGTCGAGGGGATCACGGCCGCGCACACGGCCGGGTTCCGCTCGACGAGCGTGCTCTTCTACGGCCACGTCGAGACCGCGGCGGAACGCGTCGCGCACCTGCGCCGGCTGCGCGCGATCCAGGACCGCACCGGCGGCTTCGCGGAGTTCGTGCCCATTCCGCTCCCGGGTCCCCTCGGCGGCGTCCCGCTCGTCGCCGGGCGGGCGGCGCTCGACGAGCACCGCGCGATGGTCGCCGTCTCCCGGCTGCTGCTGTCCGGCAGCATCCCGCACGTGCAGATCCCCTGGACCCGGCACGGCCGCGAGGTCGCCGCGGTGCTGCTCCAGTGCGGCGGCGACGACCTCGGCGGCACGCTCCTGGACGGCAGGGTGCGGCCAGAGACCGGCATCGAGCACGGCCTGGAGCTGCCGGTGGCGGATGCGGCGCGCCTCGTCCGGCCGCTGTTCCGGCCGCTGCGGCAGCGCACCACCGACTACCGCGAGACGGCGGCGGTGCGCTGATGCTCGACGTCGCGATCGTCGGCGCCGGGTTCGCCGGCCTCGGCATGGGGATGGCCCTCCGCGCAGCGGGGAGGGAGGACTTCCGCATCTTCGAACGGGCGGATGCGGTCGGCGGCACGTGGCGCGACAACACCTACCCCGGTGTGGCGTGCGACGTGCCGAGCCACCTGTACGGGTTCGCGCAGCATCCCAACCCGTCCTGGTCCGGCGTGTACGCGGCCGGCGGCGAGATCCAGGCGTACCTGCGCGCGGTGACCCGTCGCGCCGGCATCGACGCCCACGTGCGGCTGCGCACCC
Source organism: Actinomycetes bacterium (assembly GCA_023421635.1). Classification (GTDB taxonomy): domain Bacteria; phylum Actinomycetota; class Actinomycetes; order Actinomycetales; family Microbacteriaceae; genus Microbacterium. The sequence goes on from JAEZSU010000272.1 coordinate 1,437, forward strand.
CGATGCTCTCGGCCAGGTGGGAGGGCGACCGGTGGCGAGTCGAGACGGGCGGCCCGCAGCCGGGTGTCGCCGAGGCGCGGAGCCTGGTGCTCGCCGGTGGCCGGCTCACCGAGCCGCGCATCCCCGAGATCCGCGGGCTGGAGACCTTCGCCGGGCCGATCTTCCACACCGCCCGGTGGGATCACACCGTGCCGCTCGCCGGGCGCCGCGTCGCGGTCGTCGGCACCGGCGCGTCCGCGGTGCAGCTCGTGCCCGAGCTCGTCCGCCGCGGCGCCACGGTGACGCTCTTCCAGCGCACCCCGGCGTGGATCGTGCCGCGCGGCGCACGCCCGTACACGGATGCGGAACGCGCGCGGTTCGCGCAGCATCCGGACACCCTCGCAGCCCTGCGGGACGAGCTGTTCCGAGAGGGCGAGGCACGGTTCGCGTCGCGGTCTGGCGATGCCGTCGCCTCGGCCGAGGCACGACGGACCGCGCTCGCGCACCTGCACGCGCAGGTCGCCGACCCCGCGCTCCGGGCGGCGCTCACCCCCGCCTACGCGTTCGGATGCAAGCGGGTGCTCCTCTCCGACGACTTCTACCCGGCCGTCGCCTCGGATGCGGTCACACTCGAACCGAGCGCACTCGTCGCCGTCGAGGACGGCACGCTCGTCGCGGCGAGCGGCGCGCGCGCCGAGGCCGACCTGCTCGTGCTCGCGACCGGGTTCGCCGGCGCGCAGCAGCCGTACGCCGAGCTCGTCCACGGCGAGGACGGCACCCTCGCCCAGCACTGGTCGGGCGGCATGACCTCGTTCGCGTCGACCGTCGTCGCGGGCTTCCCGAACCTGTTCGTGCTGAACGGGCCGAACGCCTCGCTCGGCCACAACTCCGCCGTCCTGATGGCGGAGGCGCAGGCAGGCTACGTCGTCCGCGCCCTCGCGGAACGGGACCGCCGGGGCGGTGTGCTGCGCGTGCGCCCCGAGGCCGAGAAGGCCTACACCGCCCGGATCGACGAGGCCGCCGCATCCACCCCCTGGGTCGCCGGCGGGTGCGACAACTGGTACGTCGACGAGCGGTCCGGGAGACTGACCCTGCTGTGGCCCGGCACCGTCGACGCGTTCCGCGACCTGCTGGACGGCTGCCGCGGCGACGAGTTCGCCGCCACCACCGAGGAGCCCCGCGACCCCTCGCGGACGAGAGGAGAGTCATGACCGTGCCACTGCGTTTCGGATACAAGGCGTCGGCGGAGCAGTTCGCACCGGACCGCCTCGCTGACCTCGCCGTGCTCGCCGAGGAGACGGGGTTCGACTCGGTCTTCATCTCCGACCACTTCCAGCCGTGGATGCACGAGGGCGGGCACGCGCCCGCCGCGCTCCCATGGCTCGGGGCGGTCGGAGCGCGCACCAGCCGCATCCTGCTCGGCACCTCGGTGCTCACCCCCACGTTCCGGTACCACCCGGCGGTGGTGGCGCAGGCGTTCGCGACGCTCGGCGTGCTGTACCCGGGACGGGTGATCCTCGGGGTCGGCACCGGCGAGGCGCTCAACGAGGTCACCCTGGGGCTCGAGTGGCCCGATGCGCCCGAGCGCTTCCAGCGGCTGAAGGAGGCGATCACGCTCATCGAGAAGCTGTGGTCGGGCGAGCGGGTGACCTACGAGGGGAACTTCTGGCACGTCACCGACGCCACCGTGTACGACCGGCCGGAGACCCCGGTCCCCATCTACATCGGGGCGGCGGGCCCCGCCGCGACCCGTCTCGCCGGCCGCATCGCCGACGGCTTCATCACGACGAGCGGCAAGGATCCGAAGCTCTACGCCGAGACGCTGCTGCCCGCACTGCACGAGGGGCTCGAGAAGGCCGGGCGAGCGGCCGACGACATCGACACCCTCATGGAGGTGAAGGTGTCGTACCACCCCGACCACGACACCGCGCTGCAGAAGACGCGGTTCTGGGCCCCGCTCGCGTTGAGCCCCGAGGAGAAGGTGGGCATCCACGATCCCGTCGAGATGCAGCGCCGCGGCGACGAGCTGCCCATCGAGCGCGCCGCATCCCGCTTCATCGTCTCCACCGATCCCGACGAGCACGTGGAGCGGATCGCGCAGTACGTCGACCTGGGCTTCCGCCACCTCGTGTTCCACGACCCGGGCGAGGACCAGGAGGAGTTCCTGCGGACGTACGGCGCCGAGATCCTGCCGCGGCTGCGCGCACGGTTCGGGGTGTGACCGGCTCGGATGCGTCGTCGACCCCGGGCTGGACGGTCGTCGTCCCCCTGAAGCCGGCCGCCCGGGGCAAGTCCCGCCTCGGTGCGGACGAGGCGCTGGTGCGGGCCATCGGGCGCGACACGGTGGCCGCGGCGTGCGCCGCTG
>JAEZSU010000274.1 GCA_023421635.1 Actinomycetes bacterium
CGCGGCGGTGATCCGTCTCGCGTCAGAAGTCCATGCCACCGGTCGGGTCGCCGGCGGGAGCGGCGGCCTTCTCCGGCTTGTCGGCGACGACGGCCTCGGTGGTGAGGAAGAGGCCGGCGATCGACGCGGCGTTCTGCAGCGCCGAGCGGGTCACCTTGGCGGGGTCGATGATGCCCTGCGCGAAGAGGTCGCCGTACTCACCGGTCGCGGCGTTCAGACCGTGACCGATGGGCAGCTCGGAAACCTTGTTCGCGACGACACCGGGCTCGAGACCGGCGTTCAGCGCGATCTGCTTCAGCGGAGCCTCGATGGCGACCTTGACGATGTTCGCACCGGTGGCCTCGTCACCCGAGAGCTCCAGGCCCTCGAACGCGGTCTTGCCGGCCTGGATGAGGGCGACGCCACCACCGGCGACGACACCCTCCTCGACGGCTGCCTTCGCGTTGCGGACGGCGTCCTCGATGCGGTGCTTGCGCTCCTTGAGCTCGACCTCGGTGGCCGCGCCCGCCTTGATGACGGCGACGCCGCCGGCGAGCTTGGCGAGGCGCTCCTGCAGCTTCTCGCGGTCGTAGTCGCTGTCGGTGTTCTCGATCTCGCGACGGATCTGGGTCACGCGGCCCTCGATCTGCGCGGAGTCACCGGCACCCTCGACGATGGTGGTCTCGTCCTTGGTGATGATGACCTTGCGCGCACGGCCGAGCAGGTCGAGGGTGGCGTTCTCGAGCTTGAGACCGACCTCCTCGGTGATGACCTGGCCGCCGGTGAGAATCGCGATGTCCTGCAGCTGCGCCTTGCGACGGTCGCCGAAGCCGGGGGCCTTGACGGCGACCGACTTGAAGATGCCGCGGATCTTGTTCAGCACCAGCGTCGCCAGCGCCTCACCCTCGACGTCCTCCGCGATGATCAGGAGCTCCTTGCCGTCCTGGATCACCTTGTCGACGATCGGGAGCAGGTCCTTGATGTTGGAGATCTTCTGGTTGGCGATGAGGATGTACGGGTCCTCGAACACCGCCTCCTGGCGCTCCGGGTCGGTGACGAAGTAGGGGTTGATGTAGCCCTTGTCGAACCGCATGCCCTCGGTGAGCTCGAGCTCGGTGCCGAAGGTGTTGGACTCCTCGACGGTGACCACACCCTCCTTGCCGACCTTGTCGATGGCCTCGGCGATGAGGGCGCCGATGGCGGGGTCCGCGGCGGAGATGGAGGCGGTGGCAGCGATCTGCTCCTTGGACTCGACCTCCTTGGCGTCGGCGAGCAGGGCGGCGGTGACGGCCGCGACGGCCTTCTCGATGCCCTTCTTGAGCGAGATGGGGTCGGCGCCGGCCGCGACGTTGCGCAGGCCTTCCTTGACGAGCGCCTGCGCGAGGACGGTGGCCGTCGTGGTGCCGTCACCGGCGACGTCGTCCGTCTTCTTCGCGACCTCCTTGACCAGCTCAGCGCCGATCTTCTCGTACGGGTCGTCGAGCTCGATCTCCTTCGCGATCGACACACCGTCGTTCGTGATGGTGGGTGCGCCCCACTTCTTCTCGAGCACGACGTTGCGACCGCGGGGGCCCAGGGTCACCTTGACGGCGTCGGCCAGCGTGTTCAGGCCGCGCTCGAGGCCGCGACGTGCCTCCTCGTCGAAAGCGATGATCTTTGCCATGTGTGTGTCGTCCCTCCCGGACGTTGAACCGGTCTTTAGCACTCAACGATGCTGAGTGCTAACTCATTCTGGCACTCGCCCACGGGGAGTGCAAGCGGGTCCGCCGCACGCGGAACCGCATCCGATCCGCGCGGGGACCGAACGGCCCTGCCCGTGATACTGAGTTCCATCTAGACTGCGACTACGTTTCATCGCACGAACAGGAGCACCGGCATGGCCGAATCGTCCACGTACCGTCCCCCGCTCGAGGACTACGCCTTCATCCTGCAGGAGCTGTTCGGCGCCGACGTCGCCGCGCGTGCGACGGGGGGCGAGCTCACCGCGGCGGATGCGGAGGAGATCCTCGCGGCCGCCGGGGACTTCGCCGCCCAGGTGCTCGCGCCGCTCGAGGCCGTGGGCGACCGCGTCGGCGCGCAGCTCGAGGACGGCCAGGCCCGCCTGCCGGAGGGCTTCGCGGACGCCTACCGCATGTTCGTCGAGGCCGGCTGGATCACCGCGGAGGCGCCGGTGAGCGCCGGCGGCGACGGCCTGCCCGGCGTCGTCCGGGCGGGACTCGGCGAGATGTGGAACGCCTCGAACGCCGCCTTCGCCCTGTGCTGGCTGCTCACCGCGGGGCAGATCCACGCCCTCGACGCCGTCGCGTCGGAGGAGGTGCGCACGACGTACCTGACCAAGCTCGTCTCCGGCGCGTGGACCGGCACCATGAACCTCACCGAGCCGGCCGCCGGCACGGACCTCGGCGCGATCCGCACGATCGCGACCCAGCGACCCGACGGCTCCTGGGGCGTGCGCGGGCAGAAGATCTTCATCACCTGGGGCGACCACGACATCGCCGAGAACATCGTGCACCTCGTCCTCGCGCGGACGCCGGACGCGCCGGAGGGCGCCAAGGGGCTCTCGCTGTTCGTCGTGCCCAAGCACCACGTGAACGACGACGGCACGCTCGGCGCCCGGAACGCCGTCACCACCGTCGCCCTCGAGCACAAGCTCGGCATCCACGCCAGCCCCACCTGCGTGCTCGCCTACGAGGACGCGACCGGGTACCTGGTGGGCGACCTGCACGGTGGCCTCGCCGGGATGTTCGTGATGATGAACGCCGCCCGCGCCGGCATGGGGTTCCAGGCCACCGGCATCGCCGACCGTGCGCTCCAGGCAGCATCCGCCTACGCCGCCGAACGGCTGCAGGGCACCGTTCCCGGCCGGCCGGCCGACACGCCCATCGCGGAGCACCCGGACGTGCGCCGCATGCTGCTGTCGATGTCGAGCCTGGTGTTCGGGATGCGTGCGGTCGGGGTCTACGCCGCAGACCTGCTCGATCACGAGGAGGGGGTGGAGGCCGCGCTCGGCGAGCTGTTCGTGCCCATCCTCAAGGGCTGGACCACCGAGGAGGCGATCGGGGTCACCAGCGACGCCATCCAGGTGCACGGCGGGATGGGCTACATCGAGGAGACCGGCGTCGCCCAGCACTACCGCGACATCCGCATCACGCCGATCTACGAAGGCACCACCGCGATCCAGTCGAACGACCTCGTGGGGCGCAAGGTGCTGCGCGACGGCGGTGCGGTCGTGGGCGAGCTGTTCGCCCGCATCGACGCGACCGTGGCCGAGCTGCGGGGGCACGACGACCCGGGCGCGACGCGGACCGCGGACCGGCTGGCGCGGGCGGTGGATGCTGCCCGCCGGGCGACCGATGCGATCCTCGGCTTCGCGTCGTCACCCCGCGACGCCTACGCCGTGAGCGTGCCCTACCTCATGCTCCTCGGCATCCTCTCGGGCGGCTGGATGCACGCGCAGGCCGTCCACGCGGTGCTCGGCCACGCGGAGCGCACGGAGGCGGATGCGCAGCGGCTGCGGACGGCCGACTTCTACGGCGCCCACCACCTGTCGCGCGTGCACGCACTGGCGGAGGCGGTCGAGCAGGGCGAGATCGCCTGAATCGCGAACCGCCCCGGTCTCGTCGTGACGGGATCGGGGCGGATGCGGGGGGTCAGACGACGCGGACTGCTTCGGCCTGCGGGCCCTTCTGCCCGCTGCCGACCGTGAACTCGACGGCCTGCCCTTCTTCGAGCACCCGGAAGCCGGTCATCTCGATGTTCGAGTAGTGGACGAAGACGTCCTGTCCGTCGCCGGAGGTGATGAAGCCATACCCCTTCTCAGCGTTGAACCATTTGACGGTGCCCTGGGCCATGCGAGTCTCCTGATGCTGTGGAACGTCGCAATCGTAACCACGCACAATCGCCCCGAGCGGCCGGTTCGGCAACTGTTGACACGGGTGCAGCGAACTGTTTACGCCGCGGAAACACGCGGGCGCGGGCGCCTCAGGGGGTGGGTGCGGGGGTGGCGATCTGCCCGGTGCCGAGCACCACGGTCAGCTGCGTCGGCGAGGTCCCCGGCAGCGGGTAGTCGGGGTCGAACTGCACCTCGGTCGCACCGACGATGTCGGCCAGGCCGAGCGCCGCGGGGTAGGCGTCCTCGGAGGCGTAGTAGACCGTGGTCAGCTCGAACGTGCCGCCCGCGCCGCTCGCGGTGACATCCGGCTCGTTCCAGCCGTAGGTCAGCAGCGTGTCCTTCATCCGGCTCGCGAGCCCCTCCTCGTCGGTGGCGTTGAGCACGAGCACCGTGTAGGACGTGTCGACGACGGGCTCGATCTGCACCGTCGGCTCCGCGGTCGGCGTCGCCGCGGGGAACAGGGTGACCCGGCCGGATGCCAGCAGGCTCCCGAAGATGCCGACGGCAACCAGGACGATGGTGGCGACGACCGCCCACAACAGCACGATGCCTGCACGCAGGCGGGGGTTCTCCGCCCGGTGGGCGCCCACCCGGCCGGCCACGCGTGGCTGGTCGTCGAAGCGGTCGCGGGGGAAGGTCTGTCGCGGCACCCCACGATGCTACCGGGCGCGGCGGCTCGCGCCGGTCAGGAAGCGGCGCTCATCCGCCGTTCCCGCTCGCGGCGACGGTCGTCCCGACCCCGGCGGAGCCGGCCGACGAGCAACGGGTCGTACGCGAGGGCGTCCTCCCGCTCGATGAGCCGTCCGAGCAGCTGGTAGTAGCGTGCGGGCGCGAGGTCGAGCTCGACCCGCACCGCCTCCTCCTTGATGCTCGTGTGGCCCGGCCAGCGCGCCTCGAAGTCGAGGAGGGCACGGTCGGTCTCGGAGAGCACGACCTCACGTTAACCCGGGATGTCGCCGTCGCCGTGACGCCACTCCACGGAACGGCCGAGCGGGTCGGCCGCGGCGACGACGACGCCGTCGACGCCGAGCGCGAAGGCGCCGTCCGCGCGGTTCGGCGGCGGCGATGTCCAGCCGTCATGGGTCGCCGGGTCGTCGATCGTCACCCAGCGGCCTGCCCGCCGGGCCTGTGCGATCGCCTCGGGGCGCCGGTCCCGCGGCACGTAGACGAGCACCCCGGGCGTGGTCACCACGACGGTGGCACCCTCCGGCGCCTGTGCCGCGAGCCGGGCCACCGCATCGGAGGCCGCGTCGCCCCTGACGAGCAGCGGCGGGTTCGCGGCGGCGATGTCGATCGCGCGGTCGATCCGCGCGGCACGGCCCGTCTCCCCCGGCCAGACGAGACCGGTGAGCCACGCACGCGTGTCGGGGTCGGTCGGATCGAGCGGCGCCACGTCGACGCCGGCACGCCACACGATCTGCGGCATCCGCGTCGGCACGGGGGCGGTCCCCACCCACCGGCTCTCCAGCAGGACGCGGCTCGGGCCGTCGCCGGGGTCGAGCCGCACGACGGCGCCGTCGTCGGTCGTGTACGCATAGGAGTACCGGTCGGGGTACAGGCACAGCCCCGCGCTCGCCCCGACCTCGATGAGCGCGATGGGCCCCTCGATGCCGGCGAGGGCGGGCAGCAGCGCCGCGCAGCGGAGCGGCTCGTTCGTCTGCACGCTGCGGCGTGCGCACTCCTCCTGCAGCCGCGCGGCGTTCGCGAGCACCCAGTCGCGCCACGGCGGCCCCGCGACCTCCGGGGCACCGAGGAGCCGCGTGACCGCGAACACGAGCGGCGGCTGCCGGTGCGCGGCGGGGATCTCCGCGACGCACCGGGTGAGCGCAGCATCCGTCGCGACCGCCGTCGCCCATGCCCCGTAGAGCGCGGAACGGCCCGGGGCCTCGTCCGCGGCGAACCGCGCGTAGCGTGCCGTCACGGCGTCGAGGGCATCGGGTGCGGGCATGGTGCCATTCTCGGGTAACACTGGGAACACTCCCCCACCGGACAGGGTTGAATGGGAGGACCCCCGAGGAGGATGCATCCATGAGCTATGCGGTCAACAAGTCCGAGGATCAGTGGCGCGAGGAGCTGGGGCCGGAGCAGTACGCCGTGCTGCGAGAGGCCGCGACCGAGCGCCCCTGGACCGGTGAGCTGCTCGACGAGAGCCGCGCCGGGCTGTACACCTGTGCCGGCTGCGGCGCGGAGCTGTTCCAGAGCGGCACGAAGTTCGACTCGCACTGCGGCTGGCCGAGCTTCTACGAGTCCGTCCGCCCCGACGCGGTCGAGCTCATCCCGGACGACAGCCACGGCATGCAGCGCACGGAGGTGCGGTGCGCGGCATGCGGCTCGCACCTCGGCCACGTCTTCCCGGACGGCTTCGGCACGCCCACGGGCGACCGCTACTGCATGAACTCCCTCTCGCTGAACTTCACGCCCGAAGCCGGCGAATGAGCGCCCTGGACGCGATGCGGCGACGCCGCTCGTGGTCCAAGGTGACCGATGACGCCCCCGACCACGCGGAGCTGGTGCGGCTCGTGTCCGCGGCGGGGCGCGTGGCAGACCATTCCTCGCTGCACCCGTGGCGGCTCATCGAGATCCGCGGCGAGGATCGCCGTCGGGTCGGGCGGGCCCTCAACGCGGCGGAGAAGAAGGACGGCGAGTCGGAGAAGGCCCTCCGCGCCCCGCTGCTGATCGCGGTCGTCGCCCGCATCCGCAAGAGCGACAAGGTGCCCGACTGGGAGCAGGAGGCGGTCGCGGCGGGGGTCGCGCACGCGCTGAGCCTCGTGATCGACGAGGCAGGCTGGGGCGTCATCTGGCGCACCGGCGGCGCCACCCGGTCGAAGGC
>JAEZSU010000285.1 GCA_023421635.1 Actinomycetes bacterium
CCCACCGGGGCGCGCCTGGCGGCGACGGCCGCGCCGGTCACCGAATGGGCCGTCGCCCCGATCCCGGTCGCCGATCCGGTTGAGGCGCCCGCGCAGTTCGCCGTCGACGACGACCCCGAGGACGCCGCCGAGGCCCGCGCCCGTGCCGTCCCCGCAGTGCCCGCACGCGAAGGCGCCGTGCTCCCCGCATCCGAGGTCGAGTCGTCGATCGCCGACGAGGACGATGACCTCGACATCGTCGACCCGCCCGCGGCGGACGCCCCGGTGCCCCCCGTGGTCGCACCGCCCATGCGCCCCGCCGCCGGTGGTGTGCAGCGGTACGGCGAGGCGGTCGTGCGGCAGATGCTCGGGGCGCGCTTCGTGCGTGAAGAGCCCTACACGGCGCCCACGAGGTTCGCCTGATGTACGACGGCATCGTCCAGGAACTCATCGACGAATTCGGTCGCCTGCCCGGCATCGGCCCGAAGTCGGCCCAGCGCATCGCCTTCCACATCCTGCAGACGCCGAACTTCGACGTGCAGCGGTTGTCCCAGTTGCTCGGCGAGGTGCGCGAGAAGGTCCGGTTCTGCGAGGTGTGCGGCAACGTCTCCGAGCAGGAGCGGTGCAGCATCTGCCGCGATCCGCGCCGGGACGCCACGGTCATCTGCGTGGTCGAGGATGCCAAGGACGTCGCCGCCATCGAACGGACCCGGGAGTTCCGCGGGCTCTACCACGTGCTCGGCGGCGCGATCAGCCCCATCGGCGGGGTCGGGCCGGACGACCTGCGCATCACCCAGCTGATGCAGCGGCTCGCCGACGGCACGGTGCAGGAGGTCATCCTCGCGACCAACCCGAACCTCGAGGGGGAGGCCACGGCCACCTACCTCAGCCGGCTGCTGACCACGCTCGAGATCCGGGTGACCCGCCTCGCGTCGGGCCTGCCCGTCGGCGGCGACCTGGAGTACGCGGACGAGGTCACGCTCGGCCGTGCGTTCGAAGGGCGACGGACACTCTGAGGTGACGACGCAACGGACGCGCATCGGTGCGCGTGGCTGGCTGCTCTACGCGGCCATGGCGGTGCTCTGGGGCATGCCGTACCTGTTCATCAAGCAGGCGGTCGACTCGTACTCGCCGGCGGCCGTGGTCGCCGGGCGCACCCTCGTCGGCGCGCTCATCCTGCTGCCGTTCGCGCTGCGACAGCGTGCCCTGCGCCCCGCGTTCGGCCGGATCGGGTGGGTGCTCGCGTTCGCGGCACTCGAGATGGCCGGCCCGTTCATCCTGCTCAGCCACGCGGAGCAGACGCTTCCCTCGGGACTCACGGGCCTCCTCGTGGCCACCGTGCCGTTGTTCGCGGCGCTCATCGCGTTCGGCGGCGGCGATCGTTCGGTGTTCCGGCCGTCCCGGGCGATCGGGCTCGGCCTCGGATTCGTCGGCGTCGCGCTGGTCGTCATGGGACCCGGCATCGCGACGGGCGGCGACCATCTCCTCGCCGTCGTCGAGGTGCTGCTGGTCGCGGCCTGCTACGCCGTCGCGCCGTTCATCGTCGCCCGGAAGCTCCAGGGTGTGCCGACCCTCGGGTCGATCACCCTGTCGCTCCTCGCCGTCGGGATCTTCTACCTGCCCATCGCGCTCGTCACGCAGCGGCAGGTACCGACCCTCACCAGCACGCTCGCGCTGGCGGCGCTCGCGGTGCTGTGCACGGCGCTCGCATTCGTCGTGTTCTTCGCCCTCATCGACCAGGTCGGCCCCACCCGTGCACCGCTGTTCACCTACGTCAACCCGGTGGTCGCGATCATCCTCGGGGCGATCGTGCTCGGCGAGCCGCTGACGGTCGGCCTGCTGGTCGGTTTCCCCCTGGTCGTCCTCGGATGCTGGCTCGCAGCGACCGGCGGGACGCTCCGCACGCCACGGCAGCGCGGCGGGCTGCCACCGGTCGCGCCCGGCTGAGCGGACACATGTCCGACGGGGCATCGGCGGCTCTCTAAGATGGATCGATGGACGCGGCATCCGTGCGTCCATATCCCCGGGGAGTTCCACTGTGGCGTTGATCGTGCAGAAGTACGGCGGATCGTCGGTTGCCGACGCGGAGAGCATCAAGCGCGTCGCCAAGCGCATCGTGGACACGCGTCGTGCCGGGCACGACGTGGTGGTGGCCGTGAGCGCCATGGGCGACACGACCGACGAGCTCATCGACCTTGCGGGCCAGGTGGCGCCCATCCCCGCCCCGCGCGAGATGGACATGCTGCTGTCCTCCGGTGAGCGCATCTCGATGGCGCTGCTGGCCATGGCGATCCACTCCATGGGCTTCGAAGCACGATCGTTCACCGGCAGCCAGGCCGGCATGATCACGACCGCCGACCACGGTGCCGCCCGCATCGTCGACGTCACCCCGGTGCGCCTGCGCGAGGCGCTCGACGAGGGTGCCATCGTCATCGTCGCCGGATTCCAGGGCTTCAACCGCGACACCCGCGACATCACCACGCTCGGCCGCGGCGGCTCCGACACCACCGCCGTCGCCCTCGCCGCCGCGCTCGACGCCGACGTCTGCGAGATCTACAGCGACGTCGACGGCGTGTTCACCGCCGACCCGCGCGTCGTCCCCCGCGCACGCAAGCTCGACCACGTCTCCAGCGAGGAGATGCTCGAACTCGCCGCCAACGGCGCCAAGGTCCTCTACATCCGCGCCGTCGAATACGCCCGCCGGCACGGCGTCCTCATCCACGCACGGTCCACGTTCAGCTCCGCCGAGGGCACGTGGGTCGGCACCGGTCGACACCCCCACCACGTCCCCCAGGGAGAACTCATGGAAGAGCCGATCGTCGCCGGGGTCGCACACGACCTCAGCCAGGCCAAGATCACCGTCGTCGGCGTGCCCGACGTTCCCGGCAAGGCCGCCGAGATCTTCAAGATCGTCGCCAAGTCCGGCGCGAACGTCGACATGATCGTGCAGAACGTGTCGGCCGCCGCGACCGCCCGCACCGACATCTCGTTCACCCTGCCGAAGACCGACGCAGCGACGGCGCTGAAGGCCCTCGCCGCGGAGCAGGCCGAGGTGGGCTTCGAGAGCCTCGTCCACGACGACCAGATCGGCAAGCTGTCGGTCGTGGGCGCCGGCATGCGCACGCACTCCGGCGTCTCCGCCACCCTGTTCGAGGCGCTGAGCACCGCAGGGATCAACATCGAGATGATCTCCACCAGTGAGATCCGCATCTCGGTCGTGCTCCGTGCCGCCGACATCGCCGAGGCCGCCCGCGTGGTGCACACCGCGTACGGGCTCGACGGCGACACCGACGCCACGATCTACGCCGGCACCGGCCGCTGACCCCGCGCCGCGGCATCCGCCCGTGGCCTCCGTCGCACGGCATCAGGAGAAATCCCCGGAGCAGGACGATTCCCATCGCATTGTCCTGATCCGGGGATTTCTCCTGTTCCGGGAGATGGCGGGATGCGGCGGATCGGTGACCGTCACGTGCGCTGATGGGGTCTGCGCGCCGCGATAGAATCGGGCAACCCTGCGCCGATCCGGATGGATGCGGCGCGCCCCCGTACCGCCGAGGAACCGCCATGACCCGCATCTCCGATTCCGGACTCTCCGTCGCCGTCGTCGGCGCCACCGGCCAGGTTGGGACGGTCATGCTCGGCATTCTCGCCGAGCGCGCGTTCCCGATCCGCGAGCTGCGGCTGTTCGGCACCGCCCGTTCCGCAGGGCGTGCGATCGACTTCGGCGGTCACACGGTGATCGTCGAGGACGTCGCCACCGCCGACCCGGCGGGCATCGACGTCGCGCTGTTCTCCGCCGGTGCGACCGGCAGCCGCGCGCACGCCCCCCGATTCGCGGAGGCGGGCGCCGTCGTCATCGACAACTCCAGTGCCTGGCGGAACGACCCCGAGGTGCCGCTCGTGGTCAGCGAGGTCAACCCGCACGCGATCGCCGATCGCCCCAAGGGCATCATCGCGAACCCCAACTGCACCACCATGGCCGCGATGCCGGTGCTGAAGCCGCTCGACGGCGAGGCGGGCCTCGTGCGCCTGATCGTCAGCACCTACCAGGCCGTGTCCGGCTCCGGCCTCGCCGGCGCGCAGGAGCTCCTCGGCCAGGTCGAGGGCGTGCTCGCCCAGGGCGACACCCTGCGGCTCGTGCACGACGGCTCCGCGGTGGACTTCCCACAGCCGGAGAAGTACGTCGCCCCGATCGCGTTCGACGTCATCCCCTTCGCCGGCAACCTCGTCGACGACGGCGACAACGAGACCGACGAGGAGAAGAAGCTCCGCAACGAGAGCCGCAAGATCCTCGAACTGCCCGACCTCCGCGTCGCCGGCACCTGCGTGCGCGTCCCGGTGTTCACCGGTCACTCGCTGACCATCCACGCGGAGTTCGACCGCGAGCTCACGCCGGAGCGTGCCCGCGAGATCCTGTCGGCTGCGCCCGGCGTCGTGCTCGAGGAGGTGCCCACCCCGCTGCAGGCGGCGGGCAAGGACCCGAGCTTCGTCGGCCGCATCCGTCGCGACCAGTCCGCACCCGAGGGCAAGGGCCTCGTGCTCTTCATCTCGAACGACAACCTGCGCAAGGGCGCCGCGCTGAACGCGGTGCAGATCGCCGAGCTCGTCGCCGCGAGCCTGGTCGCCGCCTGACGCCTTCGCCACCTGTCAAGAACCCCGGTTGTTGCGGCCGTCCGCGGCGGCAAGCTGAACGATGCATGTCGCCGTGCAAACTAGGATTGTCGGGTGAGTGAAACCTACGATGTCGTTCTGATCGGTGGCGGTGTCATGAGCGCCACGCTCGGCACCTTCCTGCAGCAGCTGCAGCCCGACTGGAAGATCGCGCTCTTCGAGCGTTTGGGGGACGTTGCCGAGGAGAGCTCCAACGCGTGGAACAACGCGGGCACCGGCCACTCCGCGCTGTGCGAGTTGAACTACATGCCGGATGCCGCCGACCCGGCGAAGGCGATCGCCATCAACGAGCAGTTCCAGCAGAGCCGCCAGTTCTGGGCCTCGCTCGTCGAGGCCGGGGTGCTCGACGCCCCGGAGACCTTCATCAACACCGCCCCGCACATGACGTTCGTGCGCGGCGAGAAGGACGTCGCCTACCTCAAGCGCCGGTACGAGACGCTCAAGCAGCAGCCGCTGTTCGAGACGATCGAGTACTCCGAGGACTCGCGGGTCATCAACCAGTGGGCGCCGCTGCTCATGGACAAGCGGCGCAAGGCCGACGAGCCCTTCGCCGCGACCCGCGTCGCCGAGGGCACCGACGTCGACTTCGGGGCCCTCACCCACCAGCTCGTCCGCGCGCTGAAGGACGGCGGCGCCGACGTGCTCACCGAGACCGAGGTGCGCAACCTCACCAAGCTGAAGGACGGCACCTGGCGGGTGGACTTCCGCCGCCGCATCGGCAACGCGCCGGGCGGGGTGAACGCCCGCTTCGTGTTCGTCGGCGCCGGGGGATGGGCCATCAAGCTCCTGCAGAAGGCAGGCATCCCGGAGATCAAGGGCTACGGCGTCTTCCCCATCGGCGGGCAGTGGCTGAAGACCAGCGACCCCGCCATCGTCAGCCGCCACAAGGCCAAGGTGTACTCGCAGGCCGCGATCGGCGCCCCGCCGATGTCGGTGCCGCACCTCGACACCCGTGTGGTGGACGGGGAGCCGTCGCTGCTGTTCGGCCCGTTCGCGACGTTCAGCCCGAAGTTCCTCAAGCGCGGGCGGCTGACCGACATCGTCGCGCAGGTGCGGGCGACGAACCTCGGCAGCATGCTCAAGGTCGGCGCCACCAACCTCGACCTCGTCAAGTACCTCGTGAGCGAACTGCTGAAGTCCCACAAGGGCAAGGTCGACAGCCTCCGAGAATTCATGCCCACCGCCCAGGACGGCGATTGGGAGCTGCTGAACGCGGGACAGCGCGCCCAGGTGATGAAGGGCGGCAAGCTCCAGTTCGGCACCGAGGTGGTCGCCGCATCCGACGGCACGATCGCCGGTCTGCTGGGTGCCTCGCCGGGCGCCTCCACGGCGGTCTCGATCATGCTCGGGCTCCTGCAGCGCTGCTTCCCGGAGCAGATCGCCGGATGGGAGCCCAAGCTCACCGAGCTGATCCCCACCTACGGCACCACGCTCAATGACAAGCCCGAGCGCGCCCGAGAGGTGCTCGCCCGTACCGCGGACGTCCTGCACATCACCGGCTGAGCGCATGGCGAAGCTCTACTTCCGCTACGGGGCGATGAACTCCGGCAAGTCGACGTCGCTGCTGCAGGCGGCGTACAACTACGAGGAGCGCGGCCAGCACGTGCTCCTGGCCAAGCCGGAGATCGACACCAAGGGGGCGGAGCACATCGCCAGCCGGCTCGGCGTGTCCCGGGAGGCCGATTTCCTCATCCCGCCGGATGCGGCGCTCCGCGACCTGTTCGCGGCGCACCGCGCGGCCGTGCGGGACACCCAGGGGACGGATGTGGCGTGCCTCCTCATCGACGAGGCGCAGTTCCTCACCCGGGAGCAGGTGGACGATCTGCTGCGGATCGTCGTGCTCGACGGCATCCCGGTGCTCGCCTACGGCATCCGCACCGATTTCCGCACGAGGGCGTTCCCCGGGTCGGAGCGGCTGCTGGAGCTCGCGCACAGCCTGGAGGAGCTGAAGACGATCTGCCGTTGCGGACGCAAGGCACTCTTCAACGCCCGGCTGGTCGGGGGCGCGTTCGTCTTCGACGGCGATCAGGTCGCCATCGACGAGCTCAATCTCGACACCGTCACCTACGAGTCGATGTGCGCCGACTGCTACCTGCGCGCTTCCGGCGGACGCCTGGGCTGACTCACCGCAGCATCCGCCGAGTGCGCATCCGTTCCGCGAGTGCGCACCCGATCGGATACGCGATCACGAAACGGGTGCGCTGTCGGGGAGGGCCCGCCGCGGCGGCAGCGGCACCAGCATCGAGGTGCGACGGCGGTAGTCGGCGTAGGCGGGGTACTTGCCGGCGCTGATGGACTCGGTGAACACGGTCGAGCCGAGGAAGAGCACGGTCAGCAGCACCGCGCCGATGATCGACGGGTTGAGGATGCCGCCCCACACGCCCAGACCGGATGCCGCCACCGCGCCGAAGCAGTAGAACACCCACCACTGCGCCTGCTCGAAGAAGAAGTTCGGGTGGCGGCTGTAGCGGAACAGACCCGTCGTGACGAATCCGGGCTCCAGGCTGCCGCCGGCGCGGCGCTTGGCCTGGTGGAAGTCCCACTGCTCCTGATCGGCCACGAACTCGCCGATGAGGAACCCGAGGAAGAGGACCGCGAAGACGACATCCCAGGCGCTGAGCGGTGCCGGGTTGGCGAGTGCGACCATCGCCGGCAGCGTGATGAGCACGAGCAGCAGGTTCTGGTACAGCACGATGAAGAACACGTTGAACAGCTGGAACTGCACCGGGGTCATCCGCCCGCGGAGGATCGCCCAGCGATAGTCCTCCATGCCGGTGTACCCGCCCTTCCGGGCGAAGTTGAATGTCAGCCGGGCGCCCCACAGGGTGACGAGCACCGCCATCAGCACGAGACGCCAGGCGTCGACGCCGGCGGCGATCCCGAACCCGGCGAAGATCCACACGTACACGACGGGCACCACCGACCAGATGCGGTCGACCCACGACGTGTCCTTCGTGATGATCGACAGCACCCAGCAGCCGACGCAGGTCACGGCTGCGACGGCGATGACGACCCAGAGGGCGGCGGTGACGGTGTCCATGCCCGTCAGCGTAGCCCCGTGTCAGCGTGCGGGGAGCGTCGGGATGAGGGTGTCGAGGTAGTCAGCCGTGTCCTGCCAGCCCTCGACGGCGTGACAGGTGACGCCGAGGGCGAGCACGGGGTAGTCGTTGCCGTCCGGGTCGAGGCGGTCGCCGACGAAGAGCATCTCGTCGAGGCTGATCCCGGTCTGCTCCGCGAGCTGCTGCATCCCGTACGCCTTGTCGATGCCGCGGTGGGTGATGTCGACGCTGGTGGATCCGCCCGAGCGGACCTCGAGATCGGGGATGCGGGCGGCCACCGCCTCGCGGAGGGCGTTCTTCTTGGCGCCGGTCGGATCCCAGGCGATCTTCGCGTCGAGGGGTGCCTGCTGGCCGAGGGCGGAGAACGTGATCTGCGAGCCCCGGTCCTCCAGGATCGGGCCCCAGGTGCGCGCCTCCCAGAGGCCGAGGCGTCGGGCCTCCTCCTCGACCGCGGTGAGGGCGCGGGTCTTCTCGTCCTCGGTGAGGGCGTGGGCGTAGACCGTGCGGATCCCTTCGGGGCCCACGCGGTAGTACTGGGTACCGCAGGTCGGCAGGAGGTGCAGGTGGGAGAGGAGGTCGGGGGAGGCGTCGGGGAGCCGCTCGACGACCTGCGCGGTGAACTGTGCCAGCTGGCCGCCGGAGATGATGGCGACCTCGACACGCGCGGCGAGGTCGAGCAGGAGCCGGGCCATCCGCGGGTCGACCGCCTGCTTGGAGGGTGCGAGGGTGTCGTCGAGATCGAACGCGACGAGCTTCGGTGTGGCGGTCATACGGGCTCCGTGGGTGAGGGCGTGGGCCGATGTGTCCGAGATACGGCGAAGGCTCCGCCCGAAGGCGGAGCCTCATCGCGTCGGGGTGACAGGATTTGAACCTGCGGCCTCTTCGTCCCGAACGAAGCGCGCTACCAAGCTGCGCCACACCCCGTGGCAACCCTCCGAGTCTACCGTGTTCCGGCCCGTCCGCCGAATCGAGGACGCCCGCGTGTGTCGCGCCGTGCCTCGCGACGGGTCACGGGGGTACCCGTGGGCACCGCACCAGGGAGTACCGGGCGGCTCCGGCGGCGTGAGCGCCGCGCGATGATCGCCAGGAAGCCGCCGACCGCGAGCGTGCCGAGCCCCGCGATCGCACCCGTGCGTACGAGGTCCGCGCCGGGACCGGTGACCGCGAGCTCTTGAACCCGGGTGGTCTCGCCCTCCTCGCCGCACCCGCCGCGGTGCACCACCTCCCATTCGGCCTCGGGCGCGCTGCGGTACCGGAGTTCCGCGATCCAGTGCTTCACCCCGGGCGTCTCCGACCGCACCTCCGGCGATCGGTACGTCCCGGATGCGGTGACCGGCACGGCCGCCGTCATGGTCTCGAGGGTCGCGTCGGTGCACGCCGGTTCGGCACCCTCGGCCCCATGGAACACCGAGAACACGAGCTCCGCGTCCACGCCGTCGCCGAGGCCCGCCAAGGTCGCCGTGTCGCCGTACGGTGCGCCGACGCCCGCGTGCGTGTCGGCGGCGGTAACGACGGTGGGCTGCGTGACCTCGGTGGTCTCCTCGGCCAGCCCGCACGCGCCGCGTGCCAGCAGCCGCCGCTCGCCCTCCGGCGGGGTGTGCCAGAGCGACTCGACCCAGAAGTACGTGCCGGCGCGGTGGAGCCGCACGGCGGGGGAGCGGACCTCGCCCGCGGCGGTGACCGGCACCGCAGCGGTCGTGGCGACCAGCGACTCAGGCGTGCACGCGGCCTCGGGGTCGCCGCCCTCTGACCTGTACACGTCGAAAGTGAGTTCGGTCGTGCCCGTCGCCGGGACCGGACCGCTGACCGTCGCGACGTCGACCGCCTCGCCGCCGAGGCCGACGTTCGCCTGGGCGCGGGTCGTGACGGCGGGCGGCGGCGCCTGGGTGGTCTCGTTCGCCACCCCGCACGCGCCCACATGCACGAGTGCGCCGTCGGCATCCTTCGCCCACTCCCGCCACACGTACGTGCCGAAGTCGGGCACGCTCGGCGCGGTGAACGAGGCCGACCCCGGTGCCGGCAGGTGCACCGGGTCGGCGGCCCAGACCCGCTGCGCGTCGGTGCAGGCGTCGGCCGGCGCCACGCCGTCGGGCACCCGGAACACCTCGCTGCCGACCATCAGGCCGGTCGCGGGGACACCTCCCGCGACGATCACGACGTCGCTCATCGTGGCACCGAGCGCGACGACGGGTTCCGCCTGCGAGGTGATGTCCGTGACCGCGGTGACCTGGCTGCGCTCCCCGAACCGCTCGACCCACCGGTACCCCGCCTCGATCGCCGCGCGGGTCTGCGGCGGCTGCTCGTCGCCGTCCACCCGCCACACCGCGGAGTAGAACCCGGGTCCCGGCAGCGGCCACGCCGACTCGACCAGGTAGGGGACGGTCGGCCCGGCCGTGGCGTCCGTCGTCACCGTCAGCGTCCCGACGGCCTCCGCGTCCGCCGGGATGTCGTCCGCCGTCACCGGTTCCGTGTCAGTGCGGTACACCGTCGCGGTCGCCGTGACGGGGAGGTAGCCGCCGTCCGCGGACCTGGCCCATGCGCCCTTCGCGCTGGCGAAGGTCACGTCGTCGACGTAGCCGCCGCCCGGGGTGTAGCGCGAGACCACCTGCGTGGTCACCTGCGGGGCGAAGAGCGTCTCACGCGGGGTCGCGTCCGCCCCCGCGACGGGGAACTCCAGGCGACCCGCGGGCCCGGCGGTGTCCTGTCCGCCCGGGGTCGTGACATGCCGCACCGCGGGCAGGAAGCCGCCCCGGAGGATGCCGTCGCCGCTGACCGTGTAGCTCGTCTCGCCGGCGGGCGGTGCGGCGAGGATGTCGTACACGCCGCCCGACACGACCTCGCGGGTGACGGCGCCCGTGTCGGCGAAGACGGCGTTGACCAGGGTGACCGTCCCCGCCGCCTCCGGCACATCCGAGACGACCGCCACCGTGCCGCGGGACGGGTCGTCGGGGAGCGTGGTGAACGCCAGCGACCCGCTTCCGGATGCGGGCCCCGCCGGCAGCGCCATCGCCTCGGCGTAGTAGGCCGCCGCGAGGTCCTGAACGGCGCGATCGTGCTCGGGCGCGAGCGCGGAGAACGTCCAGTGCACGGCGCCCTGCAGCGAATCGCCGGGGTATCCGAAGTGGTGCAGTGTCTCATCCCAGTTCGCGATCGCCTTGACCGCCCAGCCGACGCTCGCGGCCTGTACCGGGTCGCTCGTCTGGCCGTAGGTGGAGACGAGCATGTTGATCGCCGTCAGCCGCTGCGGGTCGATCCCGGCCGCATCGAAGGACACCCCGTGATCGGAGCTGTCACCGGTGGGCAGGGGGCGCCCCGGGAAGATGCAGTACGTGTGCGTGCCGCCCACGACCATCGATCCGTGCCAGCCGTACGCGGACGTGGGCGCCCATGTACCGAAGCCGACGCCGGGGGAGGCGGCCTGCGCGGGCTGGGTCACGGCGACACCGCCGACGAGCGCGGCGACGAGGACGAGGACGGCGATGAGGGCACGTTTCATGCGCCCGAGCCTGCTGCGGCGCCGGCCGGCTCGGCGGCGCGGGCGTCCGGCCGTGGACGGGCGGGCGCAGGAGTGTTCCTGGGGAGGAGAGGATGCGGCCGGTCAGCGTGCGGGCACGAGCTGCAGCAGCGACACTTCGGGACGGCAGCCGAAGCGGACCGGGGCGTAGATCGAGTGCCCGATGCCGGCGCTCACGTTCAGCGGCACCCGGCGGCCGTCGTGCTCCCACGAGCTGAGCCCGCGGGCCTGATCGAGCGGGATGTCGCAGTTCGCGACGAGCGCCTTGGGGGAGAAGGGGACCCGCACCTGCCCGCCATGGGTGTGGCCGGCGAAGAGCACGTCCGCGCCGAGGTCGGTGAAACGGTCGAGCACGCGCACGTAGGGAGCATGCGTCACCCCCAGCACCAGGTCCGCGGTGCCGGCGGCGCGCTGCGCCTCCCGGAGCGGCGGCAGCGCGTTGAGGTCGTCCCAGTGCCGGTGCGCATCGTCCACGCCGAACGTGTCGATGCGCAACCCGCCGACGTCCAGGGTCGCGGCGGCGTTGTCCAGGTCGTGCCACCCCAGCTCGTCGGTGAGGAACCGGTCGAGCGCGCCGGTGTCCAGGGAGCGCTCCTCCGGGAGCATCTTGGACGGGCCGAGGAAGTACCGGAACGGGTTTCGCGGGGACGGCGCGGTGACGTCGTTCGACCCGTGCACGTACACCCCGGGCACACCGGCGAAGGGAGAGAGGGCGCGCTGGATGCCCGCGATGCCCTCGACGTGGCCGAGGTTGTCGCCGGTGTTGACGATGAGGTCCGGTTCGAGGTCCGCGAGCGAGGCGATCCAGGCCTGCTTGTGCCGCTGCCAGGGGGCCATGTGCGCGTCCGACAGGTGCAGCACCCGGAGCGGGCGTGCGCCCTCGGGCAGCACCGCGAGGGTATGGCGCCGGATCGTGTACAGGTGCCGTTCGATGCCGACGCCCCACACCGCAGCGGCGACGCCGACCGCCCCCACCGCACCGAGTGCGGTGAGGGCGGTTCTCGTAGGACCGGCGGAGGGCAAGCCTCAGCAGTCCTTCTTGGCGTAGTCGATGCGGATCTGTGCGCCGCGGTTCGTCAACGTCCCCGCGGCCGGATCGGTGCCGGTCACCTTCGTGTCGTCGCCCTTCGCGGATGGGTCCGGCGTGCACGTGCCGAGCGCGACGTTGGCGAAGCCGGCCGCGTTCAGCTGCGCCTGCGCAGCCTGCACCGTGCCGCTCACGGTCGGGACCGTGGCGCCCTGCCCGTTGCTCGGGTGGATCGTGACGGTGGCACCGCCGGCGACCTTGCCCGCGCCCGGGTCCTGGGCCGCGACGATGTTGGCCGCCGCATCCGAATCGACCGGGTCGCCGACGACGACCTGGAACCCGGCGTCCGACAGCGTCTGCTGGGCCTGGTCGACCGGCAGGCCGATGACGCTGGGCAGGTCGACGTACATGACCTGCGTCAGCCGGTTGTCGGGGCCGGGGAACACGCCGCCCGGGTACAGCTCGTCCGCGGTGCGCTGGATGCTGCGGGCGATCGGGTAGCGCAGGTCGGACAGCGCGTAGCCGTTCGCGTACCGGCGGGCCAGGGGCACCTCGCCCTCCGAGTTGCCGACCCAGACGGCGGTGGTCACGGCCGTGCTGGACTCGATCATCCAGGACTGCCACTGCTCGTGGGTACCGGTCTTGCCGATCACCTGCGTGCCGTCGTTCGGGTTCGCACGGCTCCCCGTGCCGCCGCCCGCCATCACGCCCTTCAGTGCGTGGGCCGCGGTCGCCGCGACCTCGGGGCTGATGACCTGGTTGCACGCGCGCGCCGGAACCTTCTCGGGCAGCTCGTTGCCGTCCGCATCCGTCACCCGGTCGATCGCCTGCGGCTGGCAGTAGATCCCGTTGTTGGCGATCGTGGCGTAGGCGCCGGCCATGGCGAGCGGCGAGATGTTGTCGGAACCGATGACCTCGTTGGCCACCCGCATCGGCACCTCTTCGCCGTTGCCCATCTTCACGCCCATCTTCGTCACCGTCTTCTGGATGTCGCAGAGGTCGAGCTTCTCCGCCATCGCGATGAAGCCGGAGTTCAGCGACTGCGCGGTGAACTGCATCGGGGTGCCGGTGAAACCGCCGGTCCCGTTGAAGTTCCCGATCTTCCAGTTCTCGGTGTTGACCCAGTCGCCGAGGCAGCTGTTCTTCATCCGCTTGAAGACGCGGTTCGTGCCGTTCAGCACCTCGTTGACCGAGTGCCCGCTCTCGAGCCACGTCACCAGCGTGAACAGCTTGAACGTGGACCCCGCGGGGAATCCGATCGACCCGCCGTTGGCGCGGTCGCCGGCGTACACCAGCGAGCTGTAGTTCGGGTCGGCCTCGTCGGCCTGTGCCTCGCTGAACTGCGTGTTCTGCGTGATCGAGAGGATGCGGCCCGTCGAGGTCTGCACGTTCACGCTCGCCGCGCCGAAGTTCATGCCCTCGACCGAGGAGGGCGCGAGCTCGGACATGGTGCCGGCGGCCGCGTTCTGCAGGTTCATGTCGAGGGTGGTGGTGATCCGGAGGCCTCCGCGGCGGAGGGCCACCAGACGCTCGTCCGGCGTCTCGCCGAACGCGGCGTCGTTCTTGATGACCGACACCACGTACTGGCAGAAGTACGGCGCGGGGCTCGCCGCGCAGCCCTGCGAGGCGCGGGTGATGTTCGGCGTGATGGGCTCCGCGACGGCGGCGTCGTGCTGCTCCTGCGTGATCTTGCCGTCGTCGAGCAGCCGCGCGAGCACGTACGTCTGACGCTTCTTGGTCAGTGCGTACCCGTCGGCCTCGCCGTTGACCGGGTTGCCGTCCTTGTCGGTGGTCGTGCCGCCCGGAAGATCGATGCGGTAGGTGTTCGGGTTCTGCACGATGCCGGCGAGCACGGCCGCCTGGCTCAGCGACAGATCCGTCGCGGGCACGCCGAAGTAGTAGCGCGCTGCGGCGTCGACACCGTAGGTGGTGCCGCCGAAGTTCGCGATGTTCAGGTAGCCCAGCAGGATGTCGTTCTTCGAGTACTGCTGCTCGAGCGAGATGGCGTACCGCATCTCCTGCAGCTTGCGCTCGATGCCCTCGGTACCGCTGGACTCGGTGGCCTTGATGAAGCAGTCCTGGCGGTCCTCGTCCGTCTCGGCGTTCCATTCGCACTGCTGGATGAGGATGTTCTTGACGTACTGCTGGCTGATCGACGAACCGCCCTGCGTGCTGCCGCCGCCCCGGATGTTGGACAGCACGGCGCGCGTGGTGCCGATCAGGTCGACGCCGCCGTGCTCGTAGAAGCGCGGGTCCTCACTGGAGAGGATCGCGTCGAACATGACGGGAGCGATCTGATCGAAGTTCACCGGCGACCGGTTCTGGTCGTAGAACTTCGCCAGCTCCGTGGAGCCGTCCGAGTAGTACAGCGTGGTCGGCTGCATCAGCTCGTCGATCTCGAGCACGCTCGGCAGTTCGTCGAACATCGTGATCGCGCTGGACGCGGCCGCGCTCGTGACGGCGATGGCCGGGGTGACGGTGGCGGTGATCAGCACGCCTGCTGCGGCGCTGAGCCCCACCAGGCCGGCAAGGCCCGAGAGCACACCGCTGGCTGTCCGTTTCTTATCGGGCATAGGCTTGATCGTAGGCCAGGATGCTGGGCGAAGCCTCGACATCGCTCGCGTTCGTGTGCCCAGATCCGCTCGGACACGCACAGGGAGCCGCGATGACCACCTGGGAATACCTCACCACACCGCTGTTGATCCACAACACCGCGGCCATCCTCAACAACTGGGGGAAGCAGGGCTGGGAGCTGGTGCAGGTCGTCACCGGACCCGAAGGCGGCCTCGTCGCCTACCTCAAGCGCCCCGTCGGTGTGGGCGAGGAGAACACCGGTCTCGGCGCGGCGGCCACCGCCGCCCGGCAATTCGAAGGAGGCGCGGCATGACCATCAGCGAACGGCTGACCGAACTGGGGATCGACCTGCCGACGGTCGTCCCCCCGGTGGCCGCATACATCCCCGCGAAGGTGCACGGCGACCTCGTCTACACCTCGGGCCAGCTGCCCATGATCGCCGGGGCGCTGCCGCAGACCGGCAAGGTCGGAGACGGGCACGGTCTCGTCCCCGCCGACGATGCGAAGGCGCTCGCCCGGCAGAGCGCGCTGAACGCGGTCGCGGCTGCCGCGGCCGTCGCCGGCGGCGTCGACCGCCTGGCCGGGGTGCTCAAGGTGACCGGGTTCGTCGCCTCGGTGCCGGAGTTCACCGGTCAGCCCGGGGTCATCAACGGTGCCAGCGAGGTGCTCGGCGAGATCTTCGGCGACGCCGGTGTGCACGCCCGCTCCGCGGTCGG
This sequence comes from Actinomycetes bacterium, assembly GCA_023421635.1. Lineage (GTDB taxonomy): Bacteria > Actinomycetota > Actinomycetes > Actinomycetales > Microbacteriaceae > Microbacterium. Next base: position 15,541 of record JAEZSU010000285.1, read on the forward strand.
CGTGCCGGTGCTGCCGCTCGACAGCCCCGTCGAGGTCGAGGTCGTCTTCACGCTCGCCTGACCCCGCACACGCCCCACCCGCCGCC
>JAEZSU010000343.1 GCA_023421635.1 Actinomycetes bacterium
TGGCCGTGCTGCAGCGGCTGCGCCAGTCCGGCAACGACGTGCCCGTGCTGTTCCTGACGGCGAAGGATGCGGTCGCCGACCGGGTCGCGGGCCTCACCGCCGGCGGCGACGACTACGTCACGAAGCCCTTCAGCCTGGAGGAGGTCGTCGCACGCCTGCGCGGGCTCATGCGCCGGGCGGGCACGGCCCGGGCCGACGACGCCGAGCCGATCCTGCGGGTGGGCGACCTCTCCCTGAACGAGGACAGCCACGAGGTGGAGCGCGCCGGCACGCAGATCGAGCTGACCGCGACCGAGTTCGAGCTGCTGCGCTTCCTCATGCGCAACCAGCGGCGCGTGGTGTCCAAGGCGCAGATCCTCGACCGGGTGTGGAACTACGACTTCGGCGGCCGCTCGTCGGTGGTCGAGCTGTACATCTCCTACCTGCGGAAGAAGATCGACCACGGCCGCGAGCCGCTCATCCACACGGTCCGCGGCGTCGGTTACATGATCAAAGCACCGCAGTGACCGCATCCTCCGCCGAGCGCGGGTTCGCACGCCTGACCCTGCAGACGAGGCTCATGACCGCGGTCATCGGCATGGTGGCCGTGATCCTCGGTGCGGTGGGGCTCGCCACCGGCACCATCCTCAGCTCGATCATGCAGCAGAACCTCAACGTGCAGGTGCTGCAGTACGCCCCCGCGGTCTCCCGGAGCGGCCCGACCGCGTCCGCGTCCGACATCCTCTCCGCCGGCCGGCAGGAGCAGGGCTACCTGCTGCTCGTCCGCGGGCTCGCCGGGCTGAGCGGCGCGTACGTGGATGACGACGGCTCGGTGCGCACGATCGAGGACGCGCAGGTGCAGGGAGCGCTCGGCCAGCTCGACATCGACGGGTTCAGCACGGTCGAGGTCACCGGGCTCGGCCAGTACCGGGTGTACTTCAGCGGCGACCCGTCCGGCATGTTCGTCGTCTACGGCCTCCCCACCAGCGAGGTCGCCTCGACGCTCGGGCAGATCCTGACGACCGTGGCGCTCGTCACGGTCGGGGGCCTGCTCATCCTCGGCGTGCTGCTGGCCGTCATCATCCGCCGCTCCCTCGCCCCGCTGCGCGCCGTCGCGGCCACGGCGGAACGCGTCGCCGCGCAGCCCCTCTCCGAGGGCGCCGTCACGATCACCGAGCGGGTGCCGCCGGCGCAGGCCGACGACGAGACCGAGATCGGTCGCGTCGGCGCGTCGCTGAACACCCTGCTCGACCACGTCGGGTCCGCCCTGGACGCCCGTCAGCGCAACGAGGAGCGGATGCGGCGCTTCGTCGCCGACGCCAGTCACGAGCTGCGCACTCCGCTCGCCTCCATCCGCGGCTATTCGGAGTTGTCGCTGCGCGATCCCGCGCTGAGCGAGCACACCGCATCCGCGCTGGAGCGCATCCAGGCGCAGTCGCTGCGGATGACCGCGCTCGTGGAGGACCTGCTGCTGCTGGCCCGTCTCGAGGAGGGGCAGGAGCTCGTGTACGGCACGGTCGACCTCACCCGGCTCGCGGTCGAGTCGGTCGGCGACGCGCAGGTGGCAGGCCCCGACCACCACTGGGTGCTCGAGGTCGGCGAGGAACCCGTCGTCATCGCCGGCGACGAGCCGCGGCTGCAGCAGGTCGCGGTGAACCTCCTCGCGAACGCGCGCACGCACACCCCGGCGGGCACCACCGTGACGCTGTCGGTGACCCAGGAGGGCGACGAGGCGGTGCTGCGGGTCCACGACGACGGACCCGGCGTCGACCCTGAGCTCGCGGCGGAGCTGTTCGAACGCTTCGCACGCGGGGACCGCTCCCGCGCCCGCAACACCGGCGGCACCGGCCTCGGCCTGTCGATCGCGCGCGCGATCGTCGAGGCGCACGGCGGCACGATCGCGGTCGAGTCCTCGCCCGGCGACACGACGTTCACGGTGCGGCTGCCGGCGACGCCCGTCGCGACGGCATCCTGACTCCCCCGGTACCGTGGATCCCGTGAGCACCCCCATCGACGCAACCACCACCTCCGCCTGGGCCGAACTCGACGCGCACCGTGCCGAGTTCACCCCCGACCTCCGCGGCTGGTTCGCCGCCGACGGTTCGCGGGCCGAGCGGCTCACCCTGCCGCTCGCCGACCTCCACGTCGACCTGTCGAAGAACCTCGTGACGGACGAGGTCCTCGCCTCCCTCGTGCGCCTGGCCGAGCAGACCGGTGTCGCCGACCGGTTCGCGCAGATGCTCGCCGGCGTGCACCTGAACACCAGCGAGGACCGCGCCGTGTTGCACACCGCGCTGCGACGGCCCGCCGGCGCCTCCCCGGCCCTCGTCGTCGACGGCCAGCGGATCGACGACGACGTGCAGGAGGTACTCGGACAGGTCTCCGCGTTCGCCGATCGGGTGCGCTCGGGCGCATGGACCGGCGTGACCGGCAAGCGCGTCACCCACGTGGTCAACATCGGCATCGGCGGCTCCGACCTCGGCCCGGTGATGGTGTACGAGGCGCTGAAGCCGTACGCCGACGCCGGGATCGAGGCGCGCTTCGTGTCCAACATCGACCCGACCGACCTGGCGCAGAAGACAGCCGACCTCGACCCCGAGACGACCCTGTTCATCGTCGCGTCGAAGACGTTCACCACGCTCGAGACGCTCACGAACGCGCGCCTCGCCCGCGACTGGCTGTGGGAGCGGCTCGCCGCATCCGGAGCCATCTCCGACGAGGACCAGGCGCGCACCGACGCGGTCGCCCACCATTTCGTGGCCGTCTCGACCGCGCTCGACAAGGTCGCCGCGTTCGGCATCGACCCGGCGAACGCGTTCGGGTTCTGGGACTGGGTCGGCGGTCGCTACTCGGTGGACTCCGCGATCGGGCTCTCGCTCGCGATCGCACTTGGACCCGACGTGTTCCGCGAGCTGCTCGCCGGGTTCCATGCGGTGGACGTGCACGTGGCGACGACCCCGCTCGAGCGGAACGTGCCGGTGCTCATGGGCCTGCTGAACGTCTGGTACACGAACTTCCTCGGCGCCCAGTCGCACGCCGTGCTGCCCTACGCGCAGCAGCTGCACCGCTTCCCGGCGTACCTGCAGCAGCTGACGATGGAGTCCAACGGCAAGTCGGTGCGCTGGGACGGCTCCCCCGTCACGACCGACACCGGCGAGGTGTTCTGGGGCGAGCCCGGCACGAACGGGCAGCACGCGTTCTACCAGCTCATCCACCAGGGCACGCGCCTCATCCCCGCGGACTTCATCGCGTTCGTGAACCCGGCCTACCCGCTGCAGGACGACGGCCGCGACGTGCACGGGCTGTTCCTCGCGAACTTCCTCGCCCAGACCAAGGCGCTGGCGTTCGGCAAGACCGCAGCCGAGGTCGAGGCCGAGGGCACGACCGGCGCGCTGGTCGCGGCGCGCACCTTCCCGGGGAACCGTCCGACGACGTCGATCTTCGCGCCGGCGCTCACCCCGGCCGTGCTCGGGCAGCTGATCGCGCTGTACGAGCACATCACCTTCACGCAGGGCACGGTCTGGGGCATCAACAGCTTCGACCAGTGGGGTGTCGAGCTCGGCAAGCAGCTCGCGCTGCAGATCGCGCCCGCGATCGAGGGCGACGAGGCGGCACTGGCCGCGCAGGACCCCTCGACCCGCGCGCTCCTCGCCTACTACCGCGCCCACCGCGCCTGACCGCATCCCGC
>JAEZSU010000079.1 GCA_023421635.1 Actinomycetes bacterium
GGCGGCGCACTACGCGGTCGTCGTCGGTGCGGAGAAGCTGTCCGACGTCGTGGACCCGACCGACCGCAGCATCTCGTTCCTGCTCGGCGACGGTGCGGGCGCGGTGGTGATCGGGCCGAGCGACACCCCGGCCATCGGGCCGACCGTGTGGGGCTCCGATGGGTCGAAGGCCGACACGGTCGGCATGAACGCGACGCTGACCGAGTTCCGCGACGGCACGGCTGCGTGGCCGACCCTCCGCCAGGACGGGCCGTCGGTGTTCCGGTGGGCCGTATGGGAGATGGCGAAGGTCGCCCGTCAGGCGATCGAGGCTGCGGGGATCGAGCCCGGAGACCTGGCGGCGTTCATCCCGCACCAGGCCAACATGCGTATCATCGACGAGTTCGCGAAGCAGCTGAAGCTGCCTGACAGCGTCGCCATCGCCCGGGACATCGAGACGACCGGCAACACGTCTGCCGCATCCATCCCGCTCGCCGCACACCGGCTGCTCGAGGAGCACCCCGAGCTGAGCGGCGGGCTGGCCCTGCAGATCGGCTTCGGCGCCGGGCTGGTCTTCGGCGCGCAGGTCGTCGTGCTCCCGTGAGCCGCAGGACCGCCGCTCTAGACTGATTGGCGGTGTCCAGCCGCTTCCCCACCCAACCCAAAGGAGAAATCATGGCCCTTTCCAACGACGAGGTCCTCGCCGGCCTGGCGGAGCTCATCACCGACGAGACCGGCATCTCGGCCGACGAGGTCGCGCTGGAGAAGTCCTTCACCGACGACCTCGACATCGACTCGATCTCGATGATGACGATCGTCGTCAACGCCGAGGAGAAGTTCGGCGTGACCATCCCCGACGACGAGGTCAAGAACCTCAAGACGGTCGGCGACGCCGTCACCTTCATCACGACGAACCAGGCGTGATCTCGCGCGGTGGGGGCGTCGCCCCCACCGCTCAAACCTTCCCAGAGAGCGAACATGACCACCTCCCGCATCGTCGTCACCGGCATCGGCGCGTCCTCCCCCCTCGGCGGGACCGCCCCCGAAAGCTGGTCCGCCCTGCTGAGCGGTGCCTCGGGCACCCACACCCTCGAGCACGAGTGGGTCGAGGAGTACCAGCTGCCCGTCACCTTCGCCGCGCAGGCCAAGGTGCGCCCCGACACCGTGCTCGAGCGCCCGATCGCGAAGCGCCTCGACCCGGCATCCCAGTTCGCCATGGTCGCGGCGATGGAGGCCTGGGCGGATGCGGGTTCCCCCGAGGTCGACCCCGATCGCCTCGGCGTGGACTTCGCCACCGGCATCGGCGGCGTCTGGACCCTCCTGGACGCATGGGACACCCTTCGCGAGAAGGGCCCGCGCCGGGTCATGCCGATGACCGTGCCGATGCTGATGCCGAACGCGGCTGCCGGCAACCTCTCCCTGCACTTCGGCGCCCGCGCGTACGCCCGGACCGTCGCGAGCGCCTGCGCGTCGAGCACGGAGTCGATCGTGAACGCGATCGAGCACATCCGCGCCGGGTACGCCGACGTCGTGATCGCCGGCGGCACCGAGTCGGCGATCCACCCGATCACGCTCGCGGCCTTCGCGTCGATGCAGGCGCTGTCCAAGCGCAATGACAGCCCCGAGACCGCATCCCGGCCGTGCAGCATCGACCGCGACGGCTTCGTCATGGGCGAGGGCGCGGCCGCGCTCATCCTCGAGACCGAGGAGCACGCCCGCGCGCGCGGCGCGAAGATCTACGCCGCCGTCGTCGGTGGCGGAGTCACCGCGGACTCGTACCACATCACCGCCAACGACCCGGAGGGCCGCGGCGCCGCCCGCGCCGTCCGCATGGCGCTGGAGATGGCCGGGGCCACGCCCGACCAGGTCACCCACATCAACGCGCACGCCACCTCGACGCCGGTCGGCGACCCGAACGAGTACCAGGCGCTGAAGGCCGTCTTCGGCGACCGCATCGACGAGATCCCCGTCTCGGCGACGAAGGCGTCCACCGGTCACCTGCTCGGCGGGACCGGCGCGTTGGAGGCGATCTTCACCGTGATGGCGATCAAGGAGCGCACCGCCCCGCCGACGATCAACATCACCGAGCAGGACCCCGAGGTCCCGTTCCGGATCTCCGGCGAGCCCACCCCGCTCGGCGACGGCGACCAGCTCGCGATCAGCAACTCCTTCGGCTTCGGCGGGCACAACGCCGTCGCCGCGTTCGCCAGCGTCTGAGCGGCGCACGGAACGGCCCCCGGGACCCATGGTCCTGGGGGCCTTCTCCTGTCACGGGCGAGGCGACGCTGTCCCAGCCGCCGGGGATGGACGTCCGGCATCCGGTACCCGCGCCACCTCGGCCCGAGTCTGTGGCGCTCACCCCACGTTGTGCAGCCAGACGACGGGCGTCTCCCCCGTCGCGTGGCGGAACGGCTCCAGCTCGTCGTCCCACGCGACGCCGAGCACGACGTCGAGTTCCCGACGCAGTTCCGACATGTCGCCCGCCGCGGTCTCCAGCGCGAACCGGATGCGGTCCTCACCGATCACGATGTTGCCGGCGGTGTCGGTCTGCGCGTGATGCACGCCCAGGTCGGGCGTGTGCATCCAGCGCGCGCCGTCGCTCCGCGCCGTCGGATCCTCGGTGACCTCGAACCGGAGGTGCTCCCACCCGTGCATGGCGCTCGCGAGTGCGGCACCGGTGCCTGCGGGGGCCTCCCAGGTGAACTCCGTCCGCCGGGCGCCCGGCAGTACGGGCTGTTCCTCCCAGTCGAAGTTGACGGCGCGCCCGAGGGCGCGACCGACCGCCCACTCGAGGTGGGGGCACAACGCTCGTGGCGCCGAGTGGATGAAGACCACCCCGCGCGCCATGTGACCAGCCATCTCCGCTCCGTTTCTTCAGGTACGTCTTCCCCTACGACCTGATGGAGCGTGCTGCGTGTTCGGTTCTTGCCGCCATTATCACCCGGCATCCCTTGAATAACAAGTGTGTAACTCCGGATGGCGCGATCGCTCGCTCATGCTCCAGGCTCGGGGAAGCATCCGCGCCGTCGCGGACCCGCCCCTCTCGCATCGACTCGCCTCGGATGTACATCCACGACCGCATTTCCCGTACGTCTGAGGCAAGTCGAGCGGAGGGTGTGGATGGCCCCGGCGCGCGCCGTCCGCAGGAGTACCGTGATGGAGCCCATACGCCCACCGATCGAACCCGACGACATGACCCTCCCCCTCACCGAGATCGGTGCCGCCGCACAGACCCCTCCGGAGGTGCGGGAACTCCTGCCCACGGCAGCGATCCCGCTCCCGACCGACGCACGCGCCTCCGTCGTGTCCTCGCTGGGACTCGTCCCCGCGGCCACCTTCCTCGGCGCCGTCGCACTGGCGGTGATCTCCGTGGTCCTCGCGCACGGCGGCGAGCTCCTCGCCTCGGATGCGGTCACCGCAGCGGCCGTGCTGTGCGGCGTCGTCGGCATCGTCGTGCTGGCGCGTTCGCGCGGGCGCGACCGGCTCGCCAATGCGCGGCTCCGCGCCCTCGCCGCGCGGCGCGCCGACCAGGTCTCCATGCTCAGTCACGAGATCCGCACGCCCCTCGCCGTGATCCAGGGATCGGCGGAGTTGCTCGCGGAGCAGGCGCCCGGCCCGCTCCTTCCACGGCAGGAGATCTTCGTGCAGCGCATCGTCGACAACGCGTCACGCATGCAGACGCTGGCGGAGCAGCTCCTCATGCAGGCCAGGCTCGAATCGGGAGCGTTCGAGATCCAGCGCGCCCGGGTGGACCTGCGCGCGTTGATGCGTGACGTCGTGGCGGAACTCGGTCCGGTGGCGGGCGTGCCGATCGTGCTGCAGACCCCTGGTGCGCCGGTGTCCGCATGGGTCGACCCCCAGCTCATCCGCCAGGTGATGAACAACCTCATCATGAACGCGGCTCGCAGCGATCCCGGGACCTCGGCGATCGAGGTGCGGGTGACCGCCGGCGAGGACCATGTGCTGGTGGCGGTGAGCGACGGCGGATCCGGCATGACCGATGCCCAGCGTGACCGGCTCTTCCGTCGGTTCCAGAGCGGCCGTCCGCTCGGGAACGGCACCGGTATCGGCCTGTTCATCTCCCAGCAGCTCGTCCAACTGCACGGCGGTCGCATCTTCGTCGACACCATCACCGGGAAGGGCACCACCATGCTCTTCACCTTGCCCCTCGGAGGACGTCATGAGTGAAGGCCCGCTCGCGTTCGTCGTCGACGACGAACCCGCCATGCTCGACATCATGACGTTCGCGCTGGAGACGCAGGGGTTTCGATGCGAGGCCTTCCGGTCCGCGGAGGCCGCGTGGGTGCGTCTGTCACGCTCACGCCCGGATCTCATGGTGATCGATGTGATGCTCCCCGGGATGAGCGGGATCACGCTGTGCAGCCGCATCCGGGCCACCTCCGCTGTCCCGGTCATGCTGGTCACCGCCAAGGGCGAACCGCGCGACCGGATCGCCGGCTTCGAAGCGGATGCCGACGACTACGTGGTCAAGCCGTTCCACCCCCGGGAACTCGCCCTCCGCGCACAGCGCCTCGTGCGCCGCAACGCTCCGAGCGATGCCGCCGCGACGATGCACGGGATGCTGATGCTCTCCCCCGGCGACGTCCAGGCGGTCCTCGACACCGAACGCATCCAGCTCACCGGCAGCGAATACAAGGTCCTGGCCGCCTTCCTCGCGCAGCCGGACGAGGTCCTGGACTTCCGGGAGCTGCTCGTCGCGGGATGGGGTGAGAGCGAGCGGCTCGGCGGCCGCGAGATGCTGAAGACCACGGTCTACCGACTGCGCCACAAGTTCGACGCCGCAATGCCCGGGAGCGGCCGGATGATCGAGAGCATCCGGGGTTCCGGATACCGGCTCCGGACGGTGCGCGACTGACGCACGCACGCTCGGTCACAGATCTGTGACCGAGCGTGCGTGCGTCAGTCGCGCACCGTCCGGAGCCGGTATCCGGAACCC
>JAEZSU010000101.1 GCA_023421635.1 Actinomycetes bacterium
GCCGGACGGCGACATCGCGGTGACGGTGTACCCGGCGCCGGCGAATTCGCGTACGCATGCGGCGCCGATGCCGGAGCCGCCGCCGACGACGACGGCGACCTTGGTGTGCGGGGTGTCAGTCATGCAGGTACTCCGAGAGGCGGGATTCGATGAGCAGTTCCATTGCGGTCGCGGCGAGCTCTGCGGCGTGCGCGAAGTCCGTGTCGTCCCCGGCGGCGGCCGCCACCCGGAATCCGTCGGTGAGTGCACGGCCGAGGGTGGTCATGTCCCGCGCGAGCTGGCTCGCGACCTCCTCCGGCAGGTCCGGGAATTCCCCCTCCAGCCGGCCCGAGAGGATCTCGAACATCTCCCGGCGGATGGCGAGGTACCGCTGCCGGGCCAGGTTGTCGGCGAGGCGGCGTTCGAAGGCGAAGACGAGGCCGATGCTCCAGAACGCGGCGGCCGGGTCTGCGAGATCCGCCGATGCTGCGGCCGAGGAACCGATGCTGCGCCGGATCCGGTCGCGGGTGCTTCCCCCGGCTGGGTTCGCCTCCTTCCACACCTCGAAGCAGTAGTCGAGGAGATCGACGAACAGCTGTTCCTTGTTCCGGAAGTGCCAGTAGACCGAGCCGATCGGCAGGCCCGAGACTCTCGCGACGTCCGCCATCGTCGTCCCCTCGTACCCCGCCTCGACAGCGAGCGAGAGGACCCCCTCGAGGATGGCGCGTTTCGATTCCGCCGACGTGTGGTGTGTCGTCTTCCTCGGGGCCACGCGGTCTCCTCGTTCGGGCACGGTGTCGCACTTGACACCCGCTGGGGTCTGGCCCGAGGATATCAACGTGTTCTAGAACGATGATTCTAGAGCGCCACTTCTAGAGGATGCGTCATGCGCCCTCAGGGTGACGCCGCAGCGTCGCGCGTCACGGATTCCAGTTGCAGAGAGGCTTCCATGAGAATCACCGACCACATCGCCAACTCGAAGATGACGCCGTTGCAGATCCGCGCGGTCGTCATCTCGATCTTCCTCATCGTGCTCGACGGCTACGACGTCGCGCTCACCTCGTTCTCGGCCCCGTACCTGCAGCAGGGGTTCGGTGTCTCGAAGACCGAACTCGGCCTGGTGATGTCCGGAGCGCTGATCGGCATGCTCGTGGGATCCATCTTCATCGCGCCGCTGGCCGACCGCATCGGCCGCCGCAACATGGGCGTCATCGCCACGTCGACGATCGCCGTCGGCATGTTCGTCGGACCGTTCGCGACGGCGGAGCTCGGCACCGGGCTCCTCGTCCTCAGCCGCATCCTCACCGGCATCGGCGTCGGCGCGCTCGTCTCCGTGGTCGGCGTCATCCTCGCGGAGTACACCGCCAAGCGGGTCTACGCGATCGTCATGGGCATCTACGCTGCGGCGATCAACATCGGCGGGCTGCTCGGATCGACGATCATCGGACCGATGCTCGGCGAGTTCGGCTGGCAGTTCGGCTGGTGGGTCGGCTTCGGGCTGAGCGCCTTCGCCGCGCTGGTCACCTTCGCCTTCCTCCCCGAATCGCTTTCCTGGCTTGCCGCCGGCCGCCGCGGCGACTCGCTGGAGCGTCTCAATACCCTCCTGTCGAAGATGGGTCAGCCCGCGCTGAACGACCTTCCCGCCACCGAGACGGTCAAGGTCGTGAAGCGCCAGGGTGCCCTGCGGACGGTCTTCACCGGTCGCACCGGCGTCTACTCCGTCCTCATGATCGTCGGCTACGTCGCCTACATGATCAGCTTCTACTTCATGACGAACTGGGCCCCGGCCTCCGTGGCCACCGCCGCGCAGAACCCCGCCCTCGCCCCGCAGCTCGTCGCCGCCTTCAGCCTCGGCGGCATCCTCGGCACCGTCTGCTTCGGCTTCGTCGGCGGCAAGGTCAACCTGCGCGCGCTGACTGCGGGATTCCTGCTGCTCGCCACCATCTCGCTCGCTGCGTTCGGCCTGATCGGCCCGCAGATGCCGACGGCGTGGTGGACGCTGTTCGTCGCCTCGTTCTTCGTCTGTGCGGGGACCGCCGGGTTCTACTCGATCATCCCCAAGCTCTACCCGACGCTCGCCCGCTCGACCGGCTACGGCATCGTCATCGGCATCGGTCGCTTCGGCGGGATCGCCGCCCCCATCCTCGGCGGCGCCGTCTTCGACGCAGGCATGAGCATGGGAACCGCCTTCACGGTCTTCTCGCTTCCGATGCTGCTCTCGGCGATTCTCCTGATCGTCCTGCACATCGCCACCAAGCGCGCCGAGGCACGGGACCACGACTCCTCGGGTCGCGTGTCCGCGTCCGTCTGACGCGGCATCCGATCCACACCGACAGCAAGGCGCCGGCACCGGCCGGCCGAAGAAGGGAAACCGACATGTCGCTCGCAGTCGCAGCACTGTCCCACGCGCCGTCCTACGGCAACGTCGACCCGGGTGGGAACACGTTCGCCGAGATCAACGACGCCATCGACGAGGTCAAGGCGTTCATCGCCGACTACGACCCCGAGGTGGTCGTGGTCTTCGGTCCCGACCACTTCAACGGTCAGCTCTACGCCAACATCCAGCCCTGGCTGGTCGGCGCCCAGGCCGAGGGCATCGGCGACTACGGCACGACCGAGGGTCCGATCCCCGTCGACAGCGAGACCGCTCGCGAATTGCACGCCCGCGTGCTCGAGCAGGGCATCGAGATCGGCCGCTCGGAGCGCATGACCGTCGACCACGGTGTGCTGCAGCCGGTCAACTTCCTGTTCGGCAAGGACTTCACCCAGCCGATCGTCCCCGTCTTCGTGAACTCCCTCGGCCACCCACTGACCCCGATGTACCGCGTGCGCGAGATGGGCGAGGCCTTCGGCCGCGCCGCGCAGGCGCTCGACAAGCGGGTGCTGTTCATCGCTTCGGGTGGCATCTCGCACGACCCGCCGATCCCGCGCTGGGAGGGTGCGCCCGGCACCCTCATGGAGCGCCTGATCGCCTACGCGCCCACCCGCGAGGAGCGCATCGAGCGCGAGAGCAAGATCGTCACCGCGATCCAGAAGATCGCCGACGGCGACGGCTCGAGCGACCCGCTGAACGAGGAGTGGGACACCCTGCTGCTGGACACGTTCCGTTCGGGCGACCTGACGCCGGTGGACACATGGGACAACGGCTGGTTCCTGGCCGAGGGCGGCTCCGCTGCGCACGAGATGCGCAGCTGGATCGCCGCATACGCCGCCCTGTCGACGGCCGGTGCCTACGAGTTCCCGGTCGACCACTACTGGGCGGTCAAGGGCTGGGCGGCCGGGTTCGCGATCCAGGCGGCGCGCACGGCATGAGCACGCTGACCACGTTCTGGGAGGCGGTCGCCGACCTTCCGCACACCCTCCGCTACGTCCAGGTGGGCGACTGGCGCACCCGGGTCCTCGACATCGAGGCCGCCGGTGCGCCTGCGCGGGGCACCATCGTCCTCGCGAACGGCACCAGCGGGCACATCGAGGCGTGGACCCAGAACGTGCGCGCGTTCGCCGAGGCGGGCTTCCGCGTCATCGGCTACGACTACCCCGGCCACGGCTACACCACGCTGACCGACCACGACCTCGAGATCCCCGAGTACGAAGCGCACCTCCTGGGGCTGCTCGACGCACTGGGGCTCGACCGGGTGCACCTGGTGGGGGAGTCGCTCGGCGGGTGGCTCGCGGTCAAGTTCGCGCCGCACCATCCCGAGCGACTGCACACCGTGATCCTCAGCGCACCGGGCGGGCGGGTCGTCGGCGAGCAGCAGGTCGACAAAGCGCAATCCGTCAGCGCGAAGGCCGTCATGGAGCCCACGTTCGAGAACGTGCGCGCCCGCCTGCAGGTCGTCATCCACGATCCCGCGCGCATCACCGACGAACTCGTCAACGTGCGTCGCGCGATCTACGCCCAGGATCCCAGCGGCGAGAACATGGCGCACATCTCGGTGCTGCGCCGGCCGGAACCGCGCTGGCGCAACCGGGTGACGGACGAGGACTTCGCCGCCATCCCGGTACCCGCGCTGTTCGTCTGGACCGACAACGAGCCCACCGGCGACGCCGCGGAGGGGCGCAGGCTCGCCGGTCTCATCCCCGACGGCGAGTACCTGCTCGTCGAAGGTGCGGCGCACTGGCCGCAGTGGGAGGGCGCCGAGCTGTTCAACGCGACCGCCACCGACTTCCTCATCCGACACAGCGAAGGGAGCGACGCATGACGGTCGCATCCGAGACCGTCTCCGCGATCGCGCGCGAGCTGCACGACGCCAAATCCGGGGTGTACACGGTCCCCTATGTGAGCCCGCGCCTGCCCGAGCACGACCTCGAGTCGGCGTACGCGATCTCGGAGGCCTTCGCGTCCCTGCGCGAGGAGGAGCTCGGCGTCCGCCGTGTCGGCCGCAAGGTGGGGCTGACCAACCCGCTCGTGCAGCAGCGCGTGGGGGTGTTCGAGCCCGACTACGGCATCATCCACGACGACATGGTCTTCGAGTCCGGTGTGGTGCTGCCGGCCTCCCGGTACAACCGACTGCTCATCGAGGCCGAGATCGCGTTCGTCCTGAAGGCCGATATCCTCGACCCGTCGCCGGAGGCGATCGCGGAGGCGATCGACTACGTCACCCCCGCGTTCGAGATCGTCGACTTCCGCTACCAGGGCAGCGTCGGCAAGATCGTCGACACCATCGCGGACAACGCCGGATGCAGCGGCCTCGTGCTCGGCGAGGAACGGCACCCCTACGGCGAGGTCGACCTCACGACGGTCGAGATGGTCATCACCGCCGGCGACGCCGAAATCACCCGCGGCGTCGGCAGCAACGTGCTGGGGGACCCCGTGAACGCCGTCCGCTGGCTCGCCGAGACCGCGATCCGCACCGGGCACCCGCTGCGTGCGGGCGAAGTGCTGCTGTCCGGTTCGATCGGCTACATCGAGCCCTGGCCGGCCGACATCGAATGCGTCGCGACGATCACCGGCCTCGGCCGCGTGCGCGCGACCGTGGACTCGAACCGCTGAGGAAGGACCCGAGAATGACCGATCATCGTGCTGTTCCCGCACTGGTGCGCGTGGAGATCGAGCAGCTCATCGCAGAGATGCTGTACCGGCTCGATCACAACCAGGCCGACACCACGTGGGAGCTCTACACCGAGGACGGCGTCTCCGTCGGCCCGATGGGCGAGATGGACCGCGAGGCCATGAAGGCGTGGGGCGCGAAGCGCGCTCAGCAGACCGACATCACCGGCCGTCACTTCATCGGGGGCATCCGGCTGATCGTCGGGGCGGACCCCGACGAGGTGCAGGGCACCGTGCAGTACCTCACGTTCCGCGACGCGCACGACCCGCAGACGCAGCCCGCTTCGGTGGGCGAGTTCCGCGAGGTCTACCGGCATACGGAGGACGGATGGCGGTACGCCCGTCGCGAGATCGTCCCGGTGTTCGGCGGGCAGGCTGCGGCCGCGCACGCCGCGCGCCTGGCCGGGCGCGAGGGGGCGGGGAAATGAAGTACGCCGCGAGCGCGGAGGACGCACCGATCCTCTTCCACCAGTCCCTGCCGTCTTTCTCCGAACCGGAGTGGGCGCTGGCGGCGGGCTACGACGGGGTGATCCTGGACCTGCAGCACGGCGAGCTGGGCGTGGAGACCGCCTGCGGCATCCTTCGTTCGCTGCCGCGGACCAATGACTACGCGTACGCACGGGTGGGATCGGTCGACGCCGGACCGATCCTGCGCCTGCTCGACAGCGGCGCCCGCGGCATCATCGCGCCCACGATCGAGACCAGGGCGGAGACCGAGGCGCTGGTCGCGGCCACGAAGTACCTGCCGGTGGGGAACCGGAGCATGGGGCCGTCCCGTCCCGCGCTGTACCCCGGCGCGTCCTACGCCGAGGCCGGCAACCAGGCGGTCTCGACGATCGCGCAGATCGAGACGCGCACCGGCGTCGACAACGCCGAGGCGATCATCTCCACCCCAGGTCTCGACTCCATCTACATCGGACCGGCCGACCTCGCGGTCTCCTACGGCCTCCCCGGCCGCGGCGACTGGGAGGACGGCCCGGTCCGCGACGCGATCGTGCACCTGCGTGCGCTCACCGCCACGCACGGCGTCACGCTCGGCATCTATTCCGGCCGGCCCGACTACACCGCGTCCCTCTTCGCCGAAGGACTCGTGGACTACGTCGGCCTCGGCATCGATCTCGTGTTGCTGAACCGCGCGTTCACCGACACCGTCTCCGCGCTCAACGAGGCGCGTGCAACCCGGAGCACATCATGACCCAGAACCCCGACGTCCTCATCATCGGCGCCGGCCCCGTCGGCCTGACCCTCGCCAACCTGCTCGGCCAGCAGGGGGTGCGGGTGATGCTGGTGGAGAAGGCCGACGACCTCATCGACTACCCCCGCGCCGTCGGCGTCGACGACGAGGCGCTGCGCGCGATGCAGACCGCCGGCATCGTCGACGAGGTGCTGCCGCACACCATCCCCGACCAGAAGATCTTCATGGTCAACGGCGACCGCGCCATCCTGTCCGAGGTCGACCCGCGCACGCGCGAGTTCGGGTGGCCGCGACGCAACGGCTTCGTCCAGCCGCTCGTGGACCGGGTGCTCCTGGAGGGTCTCGAGCGGTTCCCGAGCGTCACCGTGACCTTCGGTGCGGAGGTCGTCGATCTCGTAGAGGATGAGGACGGCGTCGTCGCGACCTTCGCGAACGGCGAGACCGTGGGGGCGCGGTGGGTCGTCGCCGCTGAGGGCGGCGCATCCCCGACGCGCAAGCGCCTCGGGATCTCGTTCGAGGGGGAGACGCGCCCCACCGACGGCCTCGTCATCGACGTCGCCAACGACCCGGTCGGCACCCCGCACGCCGTGTTCGGCGGCGACCCGGCACGCAGCTACGCGACCATCTCGCTGCCGCACGGCATCCGCAGGTGGGAGTTCACCCTCTTCGAGGGCGAGGAGGCAGACGTCGAGGACGAGCAGTACGTCCGATCCCTGCTCGCGCCGCACGTCCCCGACCCCGCGAAGGTCGACATCATCCGCAGCCGCGTCTATCGTCACCACGCGCGCATCGCCGGCACGTTCAAGGTGGGCCGGATCATGCTCGCAGGCGACGCTGCGCACGTCATGCCGGTCGTCGGCGGACAGGGCTGGAACTCCGGCATCCGCGACGCGTTCAACCTGGGTTGGAAGCTCGCCGCGGTCGTGAACGGTCAGGCCGACCCGGCGCTGCTGGAGACCTACGAGCAGGAGCGGCTCGGGCACGTCAGCCAGATGGTCGCCGTCTCGCTCGCCATGGCCAAGGAGATGACCGACCACGACCCGGCCGCTGCCGCCGCACGTGACGCCGCCGCCGCCAACCGCACCGAGGAGGAGCGGGAGGCGCAGAAGCGTCAGGCCTTCAAGCCGCAGCCGAAGTTCGACCGCGGCGTGGTCGTCCACACGCCGCTGCCGACGTTCAAGACGGTCCCGGCCCGCGACGCCCGCCGGCTGGCGGGCACGATCTTCCCGCAGCCGTGGGCGACCGACGCCCAGGGGGTCGAGATG
>JAEZSU010000112.1 GCA_023421635.1 Actinomycetes bacterium
GGGCAGTGACTGCCGTCAGCCTCGCCCGGTGGCTGCAGGACGCCGCGTTCTGCCCCGCCTGCGGCGCGGCCACCGAGCTCGCGCAGGCCGGCTGGTCCCGGCACTGCCCCGTCTGCGGGCGGGTGCACTTCCCCCGCACCGATCCCGCCGTCATCGTCGCGGTGACCGACGCGGACGGCGAGCGGCTGCTGCTCGGCTCCAACGCCGCCTGGCCGCAGGGCCGGTACTCGTGCTTCGCCGGCTTCGCGGAGGCGGGGGAGTCGCTGGAATCCGCGGTCCAGCGCGAAGTCGAGGAGGAGGCCGGCGTGCCGGTGGCGGATGCCGTCTACCAGGGCTCGCAGCCGTGGCCCTACCCGCGCTCGCTGATGCTCGGCTTCCGCGCGGTGACCGCCGACTCCGACGCCGCGCGCCCGGACGGCGAGGAGATCGTCGACGTGCGCTGGTTCACCCGGGACGAGATCGCCGCCGCACTCGCCGGCGAGGGCGGGATCACCCTGCCGGGGCCCGCATCCATCGCGCACCGGCTCATCACGCAGTGGCTGGGGGAGCGCGCATGACCGAACCCGCGCTCGAGGGTCTCGACGAGGCGCAACTGCACGCGGTGCGGACCCTCCGCGGCCCGGTGTGCGTCCTCGCCGGTGCCGGCACCGGGAAGACGCGCGTCATCACGCGGCGCATCGCCCACGGCGTCTCGACCGGCGCGTACTCGCCTGGGCGTGTCATGGCCGTGACCTTCACCGCCAAGGCCGCGGGGGAGATGCGCGGCCGGCTTCGGGCGCTGGGGGTCCCCGGCGTCTCCGCACGCACGTTCCACGCTGCGGCCCTGGCCCAGCTGAACCATTTCTGGCCCGTGGTGGCGGGCGCTCCCGCGCCGCGGATCATCGACAGCAAGGTGCGGGTGCTCGGCCAGGCCGCAGCCGAACTGAAGCTGCCGGTCGACGCCACGACGCTGCGCGACGTCGCGTCGGGCATCGAGTGGCGCAAGGTCACGCTCCGCAGCATCGACGACTACGTCGCTGCGCGACCGGGCGGGGTCGGCGACCTCGGCAGCAGCGCGGTGCACGACCTGCACGTCGCATACGAGCGGGTGAAGGACGAACGGCACCAGATCGACTTCGAGGACGTGCTGCTGGCCTGCGCCGGCATGATCGAGGGCGAGCCGCGGGTCGCGCAGGAGATCCGTGAGCAGTACCGCCACTTCACGGTCGACGAGTTCCAGGACGTCTCGCCACTCCAGTACCGGCTGCTCGAGCTGTGGCTCGGGGACCGTCGCGACCTGTGCGTGGTCGGCGATGCGAACCAGACCGTCTACACCTTCGCGGGCGCCGACTCGTCGCTGCTGCTCGGGTTCGAGCGCCGCTTCCCGGACGCCCAGGTGATCCGGCTGGAGCAGAACTACCGGAGCGCGCAGCCGGTGCTCCGTGTCGCGAACGCGCTCATGCGCGGCAGGCCCGGCGCCCTCGAACTGCGCGGAGACCGCGGGGTCGACGCGCCGACGCCGACCCTCGTCCGCTACGACGACGACGCGCACGAAGCCGCCGGCGTCGCGGCCGCGGTGCGCGCGCTGCTGGATGCGGGGACGGATCCGCGGTCGATCGCCGTGCTGTACCGCTCCCACGCGCAGTCCGCCGAGCTCACCGGGGCGTTCGCCGAAGCGGGGATCGCCGTCACCGTGCTCGGCGGCACCCGGTTCTTCGACCAGCCCGAGGTCCGTCAGGCGGTCATGGCGCTGCGCGCCGCGTCTGTCGCGCCGATCGAGAGCGGCTTCCA
This sequence comes from Actinomycetes bacterium, assembly GCA_023421635.1. GTDB lineage: Bacteria > Actinomycetota > Actinomycetes > Actinomycetales > Microbacteriaceae > Microbacterium. Next base: position 1,771 of record JAEZSU010000112.1, read on the forward strand.
CGAGAGCGTCCGCGACGTGCTCCGCTCGCTCGGGCTCACGGATGAGCCGCCGCCCGCCGGCGGCGCGCTGCGCGACGCGTGGGAGGCGCGGCGGGCGGTGCTCGCCCTCGCCGAGGAGCTGCCGGCGCAGACCACGCTGCGCGCGTTCACCGACCAGCTGATGGCGCGCGCCAAGGACAACCACGAGCCCGCCCGTGCGACGGTCACGTTCGCCACGCTGCACGCGGCGAAGGGCCTGGAATGGGACCACGTGTACCTCGTCGGCCTCGCCGAGGGGCAGCTGCCCATCTCCTACGCGCGCACGTTCGACGAGATCGACGAGGAGCGCAGGCTCGCGTACGTCGGCATCACGCGGGCCGCGCGTACGCTCGCACTGTCGTGGGCGCCGGGGCTGGGGCGGACGCCGCGTCAGCCGTCGCGTTTCCTGCAGGAGATCGGCACGCGCATCTTGGATGAACGTCCGGCACGTGCCAGGTCCGTCGCGCGGACCCCGGACGGAGCACAGCGACGCGGTCCGTCGGAGCGTCGTCGCAGCTGATCAGCTGTGCCGCGAGGACGGCGGCCTCGGCGACCAGCAGCGGATCCAGCGGCGGGCACCGCGAGGTGAGCAACTGTGCCGCCACCATCGGCCACGCCGCATCCCGATCGGTGCGTGCGGCGGCGAGGCAGGCGAGGCACGGCCCGTTCCCCGGCACGATCACCGGCCCGACGTGCGCCTCCTCCGGGCTCAGCACGACCGGCAGGTGCGGGGCGTCTGCGCGCATCAGTCCGGCGGTGACCGCCGGATCGACCTCGTAGTGCGCGAGCACGACGGTCAGCGCGCCGGGCACGGGCTCGGGCCCGGGAAGAAGGGTGGTGACGGCTGCCAGGCGCTGGCGCACCTCGGACACGACCTCCGCGGCGAGGCCGGGTGAGGACACCAGCACCATCCGCGGGGGCGGCGGCCCGTCCGTCTCCAGCGCGCCGGCGAGGCGCGTCACGAAGCCGCGGACGCGACGCGGCGCGATCCCCGTCTCCACCGCGAACCGCTCGAGTTCGGCGTCGGTCATCCCGGCGCGGAGCCGTGCCACCAACGACTCCTGCCAGGGGCGCGGGTCCACCACCCGCACCCGCCCGGTCGCGCCGAACTGCAGCGTCGACGCCGACCGCCACACGGGCGGCAGAGCGGGATCCAGGCGCGGCATGCCTCGATTCTGCGACCGCCCCATGCGGAGGTCGTCCCCTCCACAGGCACCGCGCGAGGGCCGCAACCTGGGGAGGAGAGGATGCGGTCAGGCGGGGCGCTCCCCGTCGTCGCCCTCGCCCTCGCCCTCGCCGTTCTCCTCGGAGAGGAGCCGCGCGAGTGCCTCGTCCATCTCGTCCGGTGCCGGCTGCTCGCCGCGGGCGCGCGCCGCGAGACGGTCGATGAGTCCGGAGGGGTCGTCGATGTCTGCGGCCGTCGGCATGAGGTCGGGATAGTCCCACAGGGCGTCGCGCGCGGCGATGCCCACCGCGTCCGTGACCGCGCGCCACATGGCCGCGGCCTCCCGCATCCGGCGCGGTCGCAACTCGAGCCCGACGAGCGAGCCGAGGGCCTTCTCGGCGGGGCCGCCCACCGCACGGCGGCGACGCACCACCTCGGCCACGCGGTCGGCGCTCGGCAGGCGCGAGGTGGCATCGGCGGTGACGACGTCGACCCATCCTTCGATGAGGGCGAGCACGGTCTCCAACCGCGTCAGCGCGGCGGTCTGCTGCTCCGACCGCTCCGGCAGGAGGGCGCCGCTCTCGAGCATGCGGCGCAGTTCCTCGGGCTGGGAGGGGTCGAAGCCGGAGGCGAGGTCCTCGAGCGCGGCGGTGTCGACGTGGATGCCGCGGGCGAACTCCGTGATCTGCGCGATCACGTCCAGCCGCAGCCAGCGCGCGTGGCGGAAGAGCCGGGCGTGCGCGAGCTCGCGTGCCGCGACCGAGAGGGCCAGCTGGTCCTCGGGGATCTCCAGGCCCTGTCCGAAGTCCGCGAAGTTCTGGGGCAGGATCACCGCTTCGCCTGCGGGCATGAGCGGGATGCCGACGTCGCCGCCGGAGACGACCTCGAGGGAGAGCTGTCCGACGACCTGACCGAGCTGGGTCGCGAACAGTGAGCCGCCGACGCTGCGCAGCATCCGGCCTGCACCTGCGACCATGCCCTGCATCTCTTCCGGCAACTGCTCCGCGAGGGTCGCGGTCAACGCGTCGGCGATGCTCGTCGCCACGGGTTCGGCGAGCTCCTGCCAGACCGGGAGCGTCGCCTCCACCCACGCGCCGCGGGTGATCGCCCGCGGCGGGATGGACAGCTCGCCGATGGTCGTCGCCTCGCCGAGCCACAGCGTGGCCAGCGCGAACGCCTGGTCGAGGTCGGCGCGCTGCGCGCCGGTGACGCCGCGGTCCGACTGGTTGGCGATGTGCAGCGCCTGGCGCTTGGTCGCATCCCACGAGATGCCGCCGTCGCCGGCGAAGGCCGCCTGCATCTGCTGCATCGCCTGCGCGATCTGCGAGGGATCGATCCCCATCGCCGCGAGCTGCTCCAGCTGCGCGGGATCGATCTGTCCGCCGAGCAGGCGGCGCATCATCTCCTGGAAGTCGTCTTCCGGGGAGCGGTCGTCATCGTCGGTCACGGCGGCGCCTTTCAGCGAGTGGATAGCGTCGCGTCCTACGCTAGTCGCCCGGAGCATCGCACCAGCCGGCACGGCGGCATCCGCCGTACGCCGGTCGCGAACGACCGCACCTGGAGGCGCGAGTGACCCTGTTCGACGATCCCGAGTCCGCCGCGCCCGAGCGTCGGCGCCCGCTCGGTCGTGGGACCCGCGCCGGGCTGTGGTCGCTCGCGGTCGCGCTCGTCGCGCTGCTGGGCATGTCCTTCCTGCCGACCGGGTTCGTCGTGCAGCAGCCGGGACCCGTGTACGACACCATCGGCGAGGTCACCGACGGCGACGGCGAGCAGGTGCCGCTCATCACGATCGACGGCGCGACCACGTACCCCACCTCCGGCGCGCTGGACCTGCTGACCGTGCAGGTGGTCGGATCGCCAGACCGCCCGGTCTCGTGGCTGGAGGCGGTGGGCGCCTGGTTCGACCGCACCCGGACGGTGGTGCCGGTCGAATCGGTGTTCCCCGCCGGGCAGACCAGCGGAGAGCGGGAGCAGCAGAACGCGGCCCTCATGAGCGACTCGCAGGTCGAGGCGGAGGCGGCCGCGTTCGCGCACCTCGGATACGACGTGCACCCGTCCGTGTCGGTCGCCTCGGTCGCAGAGGACGGCGCCGCGGCGGGCATCCTGCAGCCGGGCGACGTCATCACCGGCGTCGACGGAGCCGCGGTCTCCGACACGCGGGCGCTCCGCACCGCGGTGTCGGAGGGGGACGGCGCGCCGGTCGTGCTCGGCATCGAGCGGGATGGCCAAGCGGACACGGTCACAGTGACGCCCAAGGCGGGGGAGGACGGCGCGTGGCTGCTCGGCGTGACCGTGCAGGAGCAGTTCGACCTGCCCTACGACGTCACGTTCGCCCTGACGAACGTCGGCGGCCCGTCGGCCGGCATGATGTTCGCGCTCGGCATGATCGACCTGCTCACCCCGGGCGAGCTCACCGGGGGTGCCGACATCGCCGGTACCGGCACCATCACGGTGGACGGGACCGTCGGCTCGATCGGCGGCATCCGGCAGAAGCTGTGGGGGGCCAGCGGCGCCGGCGCGGAGTACTTCCTGGCGCCCGAGGCGAACTGCGGCGAGGTGGTCGGGCACGTGCCCGACGGGCTCCGCGTCTTCGCGGTCGGGGACCTCGACGACGCACTCGCGGCGGTCGACGCGATCGCCTCCGGCGGCGACCTCGACGCGCTGCCGACCTGCACCGTGCCGCAGTCCGCGCAGAACTGACGGAGCCGTCGCGTCGGGCCTCTCCTAGGATGGGAGGGTGACCTCGACCTCAGCGCCGACGCCCGCCGCCCCCAACCGCTCACGACGCGTCATCGCGATCTCGCTCGCCGTGATCGCCGGGCTCGTCGTGGCCTTCTTCATCTTCGCGAACCTGTACGCCGATTGGCTCTGGTACGACCAGCTCGGCTACACCGGGGTGCTCCTGACCCAGTGGCTGGCCCGTGCCGTCATGTTCGTGGTCGGGTTCCTCGCGATGGGGGTGCCGGTCTGGGTCGTGATCCAGCTGGCGTACCGCCTCCGGCCGGTGTACGTCCGGCTGAGCTCGCAGCTCGACCGGTACCAGGAGGTCGTCGAGCCGCTCCGCCGCCTCGCGATGTGGGGCATCCCGGTGTTCTTCGGGTTCTTCGCCGGGTTCGCGGCGTCGGCGCAGTGGGAGACCACCGCGCTCTGGCTGAACGGCGTCGCAACCGACTCGGTCGACCCGCAGTTCGGGCTCGACACCGGCTTCTACCTCTTCGGCCTGCCGTTCTACGGCGGCGTGCTGGGCTTCGCGTCCGCCGTCGTGCTCGTGTGCCTGCTCGCCACCGCGCTGGTCTCCTACCTGTACGGCTCGGTGGCCATCGGCCAGCGCGAGCTCCGCATCTCCAAGCCGGCCCGCATCCAGCTGGCCATCACCGCCGGCGTCTACCTGCTGCTGCAGGCCGCGAGCCTCTGGCTCGACCGGTACCGCACGCTGACCGAGCCGGGCGATCGGATCACCGGTCCCGCGTACACCGGCGTGAACGCGACCATCCCCGGCCTCACGATCCTCGCGATCGTCGCCGCCATCGTCGCCGTGCTCTTCTTCGTCACCGCCGTCATCGGCCGCTGGCGCTACCCGCTGATCGCCACCGCGCTCCTGGTCGTGACCTCGATCGTGGTCGGCGTGGTCTACCCCTGGATCGTGAACACGGTGCAGGTGAAGCCGAACCAGCTCGCGTACGAGTCGCAGTACTACCAGCGGAACCTCGACGCGACCAAGGACGCCTTCGGCATCGCCGACATGGAGACCATGGACTACGACGCCCTGACCACGGTCGAGGCGGGGCAGCTGCGCTCGGATGCGGAGACCACCGCGTCCATCCGCATCATGGACCCGGCGATCATCACCCCGACGATCCGCCAGCTGCAGCAGTACCGGTCGTACTACCAGTTCTCCGACCCGCTCGACGTCGACCGCTACGAGATCGACGGCCAGACGCAGGACACGGTCGTCTCGGTCCGCGACCTCGACACCACGGCGCTCGGCGCGAACGCCTCGTGGCAGAACTCCACGCTCGTCTACACCCACGGCTACGGCCTGGTCGTCGCGAAGGGCAACGAGCGCACCGCCGACGGCGACCCGGTGTTCATCGAGAGCGGCATCCCGGCGTCCGGGTTCCTCTCCGAGAGCGACTTCGAGCCGCGCATCTACTTCGGCGAGAACTCGCCGCTGTACTCGATCGTCGGCGCGCCGGCGGACACCACCCCGATCGAACTCGACTACCCGTCTGGCCCGGAGGGCGCGAGCGAGACCAAGACCACCTTCACCGGTGACGGCGGTCCGAGCGTCGGGAACCTCTTCAACCGCCTCATCTACGCGCTGAAGTTCCAGTCCGAGCAGATCCTCTTCTCCGACTACCTCAACGAGGAGTCGCAGATCCTCTACGAGCGCGACCCCGCGTCCCGCGTGCAGAAGGCGGCACCGTACCTGACCCTCGACTCCGACCCGTACCCGAGCGTGGTGGACGGCCGGATCGTGTGGATCATCGACGGCTACACCACGACCGACCACTACCCGTACTCGACGGCAACGAGCATGTCGCAGGCGATCGAGGATGCGAACAACGAGAGCCCGCAGATCGCGCTGGACAACATCAACTACAACCGCAACTCGGTCAAGGCCACGGTCGACGCCTACGACGGCAGCGTCACGCTGTACGCATGGGACGACGAGGACCCCCTGCTGCAGGCGTGGCAGAAGGTGTTCCCGTCCACGCTGAAGTCGGTGTCGGACATGTCCGCCGATCTCATGAGCCACGTGCGCTACCCGACCGACCTGTTCAAGGTGCAGCGGGCGATGCTCGGCGTGTACCACGTCGACGATGCGCAGTCCTTCTTCCAGCAGGACAACGTGTGGGCGACCCCCGCCGACCCGCAGTCCACCGATCAGACGGTGAACCAGCCGCCCTACTACCTGACGATGCAGATGCCGGGTCAGGATGCGCCGTCGTACTCGATGTTCACGAGCTTCATCCCGCGCTCGGCCACCGGCGCCACGTCGCGGAACGTCCTCATGGGCTACCTCGCGGTCGACTCGGACGCGGGTGCGGAGGCAGGCACGAAGAGCACCGATTACGGCAAGCTCCGCCTGCTCGAGATCGCTTCGGACACCACCATCCCCGGCCCCGGCCAGGTGCAGAACACGTTCAACTCCGACCCGTCGATCTCCGCGCAGATCAACATCCTCAAGCAGGGCCAGTCGGACGTCCTGAACGGCAACCTGCTCACGCTTCCCGTCGGCGGCGGCTTCCTCTACGTGCAGCCGGTCTTCGTGCAGGCCTCGAGCGGCACGCAGCTGCCGCAGCTGCAGAAGGTGCTCGTCGCCTTCGGCAACCAGGTCGCGTTCGAGAACACCCTGAACGAGGCGCTCGACGCGCTGTTCGGCGGCGATTCGGGCGCCACGACCGGTGACGAGGAGGTCGTGCCGGAGGAAGGCACGGACACCGGCACCGACGAGGGCACCGGCACCGACGGCGGCACCGTGGTGCCAACCGACGAGTACCAGGCCGCACTGGAGGAGGCGCGTCAGGCGCTCGTCGACCGGCAGACGGCGCTGCAGGGTGCCGACTGGGCGGCGTACGGCGAGGCCGACCAGCGCCTGCAGGAGGCGGTCAACCGCCTGCTGGAGCTCGAAGACGCGCAGTGAGCGACACGAGGGCGGCGGATCCCCACGGATCCGCCGCCCTCGTCGTTCCCGGACAGGCGGCGCCGTCGGCACGCGCATCGGGGTCACCGGATTCGGACGTCACGAGATTCGGGGATCTCACGGGATTCGGAGGCGGACTGCTGCATCGGTCCGCATCCCGTGAGATGTCCGAATGCGGTGGCCGTGGGACGTCAGCGCTGAAGCAGTGCCCACCAGATGAGCAGCAGGGTGACCGCGAAGCCGGTGACCTGGTTCAGCCAGAGGAACCGCCGCCACCCCGCCGTGGCCCCGTGCGCGGTCGCATCGGTGACCGAGCGGTACGGCCACACCATGACGAGGTACGGCACGGCGAGGACCGCCGCCAGCGGCCCGGGCCATGCCGTGAACAGCACCGCGACCCCTGCCAGCAGATACACCGCGAGGGCGAAGCGGACGGTCCAGCGCGCGCCGCGTGCGGTCGCGATCGAGCTGATGCCCGCCTCCCGGTCCGCCGCCACGTCCTGCACCGCACCGAAGGCGTGCGAGGCGACGCCCCAGCACGCGAACGCCACCAGCAGCGCCACGAGCGCCGGCGTGAAGGTCGCGCCGGCGAGGACGAGCCCGTACACGGCAGGGGAGAAGAAGTGGATGCTGCTGGTGAGCGAGTCCGCGAACGGCACCTCCTTCAGCCGGAGCGGCGGGGCGGAGTAGAAGACGACGAAGAAGAGGCTGAGCGCGAGCACCAGCCACGACCACGGGTTCCCGACCACGACGAGGTACACCACGAACGGCAGGCAGGAGAGCGCCGCCGCCCAGAGGGTGATCCGGTGGAGGCGGCGGTCGAGGACCGCGCCGTGCGCCCCGCCCTTGCGGGGATTGCGCAGATCCGATTCGTAGTCGAACACGTCGTTCACGCCGTACATCGCGAGGTTGTACGGTACGAGGAAGAAGAGGGTCCCGATGACGAGGGTGGCGTCGACCTGCCACGTCGCCAGCAGGTACGCCGCGGCGAACGGGTAGGCGGTGTTGACCCAGCTCACCGGTCTCGAGGACAGCAACAGGGTGCGCAGGATGCCGCTCATGCGGTGGCCTTCCGTGGGAGCAGGGCCGCGACGGCCGGCACCCCGAAGGCCGCGCACAGGGGGTACGAGAAGTCTTCGATCGGTGCGAGCCCGATCCGAAGCCCGCTCAGCTGCGCCTCGGGGTAGGTGAACAGGTCCAGGGCGATCATGACGTTGTCGAACACTGCCGTCAACACGAACAGCACGAGCGCGGTCACGACGCTCGCCCGCATCCGTCCGGCGAAGCCGGGGCGCGTCGCCGACCACGCCACGACCGCCGCGGTCACCGCCAGGAACGGCAGCACGATGAGTGCGTACGTCATGCGCGCACCCGCCGCATCCGCACGGTGCCGGCGTGCACGACCAGCGCGAGGTAGCACAGGAACGCGAGGAAGCACGGCTCCTCGATGGGCAGGTGCGGCGCGAGGTCCAGCCCGAGCAGCAGCGGGCTGTCGCCCTTGACGAAGACGCCGGTCGCGATGCCGACGAGATCCCACAGGACGAAGAACGCCGTCCCGATGAGGATCGTCGCCGCGGCGCGGACCGGACCGCGCGCGAACACCAGCCGCCAGCGCCAGTCGAGGATCGCGATGCCGGCGGCCGAGCCGAGGATCGCGGCCAGGTACACCCCCGGCATCAGGCCGGCACCGGCTCGGGGAGCGGCCCTGCGCTGCGATCGCCCCGCAGTCGCTTGACGACCAGTTCCGCGGAGATCAGGCACATGGGCAGCCCGATCCCCGGCAGCACCGTGGTGCCGGCGTAGAAGAGGCCCGGCACGGAGGGCGAGACGTTCCGTGGCCGGAACAGGGCGCTCTGTCCGAGGGTGTGCGCGAGCCCGAGTGAGTTCCCCCGCCACGAGTGCAGATCGACCGCGAAGTCCTCCGGGGCGATCGTGCGGCGCACCACGATCCGCTCGGCGAGGTCGGGGATCCCGCACCAGTCCGCGAGCTGTGCGATGACGGTGTCCGCCGCCTGCTCGATGCGCGGGTCGCCGTCGCCGTCGATCCCGCCGCAGCCGGAGTGCTCGTCGGCGGGTACGGGCACCAGCACGAACAGGTTCTCGTACCCGTCCGGTGCCACGGTCGGGTCTGTCGCGCTCGGGCGGCAGACGTACACGGATGCGGGGGAGGGCACCCTGGGCGAGCGGCCGAAGATCGCGCCGAAGTTCGCCTTCCAGTCGCGCGTGAACACGAGGGTGTGGTGGGCGAGCTGCGGCAGGTCGCCGCGGACGCCCAGCAGCAGCAGCATCGCACCCGGGCTCGGCGTGCGCCTGCGCCACCACCGCTCCGGATAGCTGCGGGCGGATGCCGGCAGCAGCTCGGTCTCGGTGTGGTGCAGGTCCGCGGTGGAGACGACGATGGGCGCGCGGTGGCGCCGTCCGTCGGCGGTGCGCACCCCGGCCGCCCGACCGTGCTCGAGTTCGATCTCGACGACAGGTGCCCCGGTCACGATCGTGACGCCCTGCGCGCGGGCGAGCCGTTCGATCGCCGCGATCAGCGCGGTGAACCCGCCCTGCGGGTACCGCACGCCGTCGTCCAGGTCGAGGTGGCTCATCAGGTGGTACAGCGCGGGGACCCCGGAGGGCTCCCCGCCGAGGAACACCGCCGGGTACCCAAGCACCTGGCGCAGCACCGGATCGCGGAACCGCGTGTTGACGAAGCGCTCGAGCGATGTGGTGAGGAGGCGGACGAGCCGGCCCATGCGCCGCAGCAGCGAGCGCGAGGCGAGGTTGCGCGGCGTCTCGTACGTGTCGTACAGGAACCGCGACACGGCGAGGTCGTACGCGTCGGCCGCGGAGTCCAGGTAGGCGTCCAGGCGCGCCCCGGCCCCCGGCTCCACCCGCTCGAACAGCGCGGTCGCTTCCGCGCGGCCCGACACCACGTCCAGCGGCTCGCGGCGCTGCTCGCCCGGCTCCGAATACACGCGGTACGCCGGATGCAGGTCGGTCAGGTCGAGTTCGCGGTCGGCCGTGGTGCCCAGCAGCCGGAAGAAGTGGTCGAAGACCTCGGGCATGAGGTACCAGCTCGGGCCGGTGTCGAAGCGGAAGCCGTCCCGCTCCCAGCTGCCGGCCCGACCTCCCACCTCGTCGCGCGCCTCCAGCAGCGTGACCTCGTGCCCGTCGGCGGCGAGGAGCGCAGCGGTGGCGAGCCCCGCGATCCCTCCGCCGATGACGATCGCGGCGCTCACGCGCCGGTCCCCAGCGGTGCCGCGCCCAGCCAGGCGCGGGCCGCGAGCGTGGCCTTGCGGGTCGTCGGCACGCTCACCCTGCCTGCCTCGGGGCCCTGCTCGCGCAGGCGCCGGCCGAGCGTCGCGAACAGGTCGTGGGCGGCGGTGACGGCGCGACGGCAGTCGGCGGGAAGCTCCGGGATCACCGCCGCGGCGGTGGCCAGGTCGGCGTCGATGCGGTCGAGCACGGCCGCCCGATCCTGCCGCCCGCCGATCTCGAGGTAGTCGCGCCCCAGCCGTTCGGCGTCGTCGGCCTGGTCCCGCAGGAAGTTCACGTCCTGGAAGGCGCGGCCGAGGCTCTGCGCGCCGGCGACGAGGTGGGGTGCCGGGCGCGCGGGCGCGGAGGTCCCCGCGTTCACGAACACGGCCAGGCACATCAGCCCGACGACCTCGGCCGACCCGTACACGTAGGCGTCGTGGGAGGCGGCGTCGTGGGATGCGGTCGTCAGGTCGGTGCGCATCGCCTGGAAGAACGGCGCTGTCAGGTCCTCGCCGATGCCGCACTCGCGCGCCGTGCGGGCGTACGCGTGCACGACGAGGTTGGCGCTGAAGCCTCGGGCGACCGCATCCGCCGTCTCCTGCTCCAGCGCGTCGAGCACGCGGCGGCGCTCCTCGAGTCCGACACCGGCCTCGTCGGCGGGGCCGTCGACGATCTCGTCCGCGATCCGCACCAGCGCGTACACGTGCCGGACGTGGTTCCGGGTGCGCGGGCCGAGCAGCCGCGTCGCCAGGGAGAACGAGGTGGAGTAAGTGTCGATGACGGAGCACGCGGTGCGGCACGCCGCCTCGTCGTAGAGGCGGAGCCCGGTCGTCGCGCCGCTCACGGGATACGTCCTTCGATGCGGGCGGCGACCACGTGGACGAGCTCTCCGGCGGGGGCGGGAAGCGTCGCGGCCGCGTCGCGCGCGTCGTCGAGGGTGCGCGTGACCACCGTGATGAGCCGCGAGCGCGCGCC
>JAEZSU010000135.1 GCA_023421635.1 Actinomycetes bacterium
GCGAAGCTCCTCCCGCTGCTGCACGGCGGCGCGCAGCAGCGGGGACTGCGCGCCGGCACGCAGGACGTCGCCGGGGCCGCGGCGTTCGCCGCCGCCGCAGTCGCCCCCGAACGGGAACGGGAGCGCGAGACCCTGCGGCTCACAGCCCTCCGCGACCGGCTCATCGCCGGGGTCCTGGCCCTCCCCGGGACGCGGCTGCTCGGCGATCCCGAACACCGGCTCCCGGGCAACGCGCACATCCTCTTCGACGGCGCCGCGGGGGAGACGCTCCTCTTCCTCCTCGACCAGGCCGGCGTCCGGGCGTCCACCGGATCGGCCTGCCAGGCCGGCGTCGCGGAACCGTCCCACGTCGTCATGGCGCTGGGGCTCGACGAGACCGCAGCGCGGTCCGTGCTCCGGTTCACTCTCGGCCGGACCAGCACGGACGCCGACGTGGACGCGCTGCTGCGCGTCCTGCCCGACGGACTCGCCCGCGCCCGCGCCGCCGCATCCTTCCGCTCGTAGACTGGAACGATGCGGATCCTGGCGGCGATGAGCGGAGGCGTGGACTCCGCGGTGGCCGCTGCGCGTGCCGTGGAGGCCGGCCACGAGGTCGTCGGCGTGCATCTGGCGCTCTCCCGCGCGGGCGGCACGCTCCGTGCCGGGAGCCGTGGATGCTGCACGATCGAGGACGCCATGGACGCGCGCCGCGCCGCGGACAAGCTCGGCATCCCGTTCTACGTCTGGGACTTCTCCGAACGGTTCCGTGACGACGTCATCGAGGACTTCGTCTCGGAGTACCGGGCCGGGCGCACCCCGAACCCCTGCATGCGCTGCAACGAGAAGATCAAGTTCGCCGCCCTCCTCGAGCGGGCGCTGGAGCTCGGCTTCGACGCCGTGTGCACCGGACACTACGCGACGCTCGTCGACGGCCCGGGCGGCCGTGAACTGCACCGCGCGAGCGACCAGGCCAAGGACCAGTCCTACGTGCTGGGTGTCCTCACTGCCGAGCAGCTCGCGCACACCTACTTCCCGCTGGGCGACACCCCCTCGAAGGCACTCGTGCGCGCCGAGGCGGAGGCGCGCGGGCTCAGCGTGGCGCACAAGCCCGACAGCCACGACATCTGCTTCATCCCCGACGGCGACACCCGCGGCTGGCTCGCGGAGCGCGTCGGTGCGGAGACCGGTCCCATCGTCGACCGCACCGGCGCGGTCGTCGGCGCGCACGACGGCGCCCACGCCTACACGGTCGGCCAGCGGCGCGGCCTGAAGCTCGGCGTCCCCGCGCCGGACGGCAAGCCGCGGTTCGTGCTCGAGGTGCGACCCGTCTCCAACACGGTCGTCGTCGGCCCGAAGGAGGCACTCGCGACCGCCGAGATCGCGGGGGAGCGGTACACGTGGGCGGGGGCGGCGCCGACCGAGTCCGCCTTCGACTGCGACGTGCAGATCCGTGCCCACGCCGATCCGGTGCCCGCGCACGCCGAGATCGCCGACGGCGTCGTGACGGTGCGCCCGCAGCATCCGCTCGACGGCGTCGCGCCCGGCCAGACCGCCGTGCTGTACCGCGGGACCCGGGTGCTCGGGCAGTTCACGATCGACCGTACGGTCTCCGCGGTCCCGGTCGCCTGACCTCTCCTCCCCAGCCGCGGTTCCGCCGGTCGCCGTCCCCAGGGCGGGGCGGTGACCCGACCGCGCCGCCGCTCCTGCGTACCGTCGGGGCTCCCACGATCGAGGAGTCGACATGATCCCCCCATCCCTGCGCCGCGGTCCGGCCGCACTCGCGCTCTGCGCCGCCCTGCTGCTCACGTCCTGCGCGACGGCCCCGCCCCCGACGTCCGAGACGTCCACCGTCCCGTCCGCCGACCCGACCGAGGTCGATCCCGACGCCGAGGTGCGATACCTGGACGGCGACGTCGTCACACCGTGCTTCCGATACCGCGCGCCGGACCCCTCCTGGACGCTCGTCGAGGGGTCCGCCGGCTGCAGCACCGGTGTCGGCCCGGGAGGCGACATGCTGTCGACCGTGCAGGTGCGGGCGGTGACCGTTGCCGGCACGCTCGAGGAGCTCGCGGGGATGGTCGCCGCACAGGACCCGGACGGCACGGTCGAACCCGTGCGGCTCGCCGGGCGCGACGTCGCCCGCGCGATCACCGCGTGGGAGGGGACCGACCTCTCGGTCGCCACCTACGTGATCGCGTACCCCGACGCGGGGCTCACCGGTGGCGGCGACCCGATCTCCGCAGTCCTGGTCACCGCGCTGTCGAGTGCCGAGTCCGAGGCGCTCGTCGAGGAGGTCGTCGCCTCGCTGACGCGTCCCGACGGCGAGCCGCTCTGAGCACTCCCGGCCACCGCCGATGTCGACGGTGCTCCGTAGACTCGGAGGGTGACGGATGCGGCGGACTCGATCGATGCGACCCTGACCCTCGATGCGGCGCGGGCCGAGGCGGCGACGCTGACCGAGCGCATCCTCGGGGCGCGGGACGCCTACTACGGCGCTGATGCCGAGATCGTCGACGACGCGACCTACGACGGCTGGATGCGCCGGCTCGAGCAGATCGAGCGCACCTACCCCGAACTCCAGGGGCAGGACTCGCCGACCCTCTCGGTCGGCGCGGCGCAGTCGTCAGACCTCGCCACGATCGAGCACGCCGAGCGGATGCTGAGCCTGGACAACGTGTTCTCGCCCGAGGAACTGCGCGAGTGGTGCGAGAAGACCGCGGCCGCGGCCGGGCGGGCGGGGGG
>JAEZSU010000161.1 GCA_023421635.1 Actinomycetes bacterium
CCCCTCGCCGTGTCGCTCAGCGGCGCGCGTCGGCGCGGCGGACGAGCGCCCAGGCCGCCGGGATCACGGCGGCGGCGATGGCCGCCTTCACCACCCCGCCCAGAAGGAACGGGGTGACACCCACCGCGAGGATGCCGGCCAGGTCGAGCCCTGCGCCCATCCCCAGGTTCAGGACCGCGGCGAGGTAGGGCACCCCGAACAGGAACGGGATGACGCTCGCCCCGGCGAACCCGAGGAACGCGAGCACGGGCCGGCGGTCCCAGGCCCGCTCGGCGACCCAGCCGGCGGCGAACGCGGCGAAGACGAAGCCGATGACGAAGCCGAAGCTCGGCTTCGCGACCGCGGCGATCGAGCCGGTGAACCCTGCGAACACCGGAAGGCCCGCGAGCCCGACGAGCAGGTAGGTGAGCAGGGCCGCGCCACCGCGGCGGGCGCCGAGCGCCGCGCCGACGACGATGACGCCGAGGGTCTGCCCGGTGACCGGGACGGGCCACAGCGGGATCTCCACCTGGGCGAGGATGGCGACGACGGCTGCGCCGGCGGTCACCAGCGCGGCGTCGAGCGCGAGGGCGCGGGCCCGGTCCGTCGGACGGGGCAGGACGTCGGCGAGGACGCGGCGGGGGGAGGATGCGGGGATCGAGGACATGCTGCGACTCCTTCGGATGGTCGCGGCAGCCCGGCGCCGACACGACATCTCCTAGAATGGAGGTTCGGCCTTCTCGGCCGCATCACCCTTTTCTCCAAGACGATCGGACATCCGCTGTGCTTGCCGTGCACGACCTCGAGATCCGCGTCGGCGCACGCGTGCTCATGTCCGGTGTCGACTTCCGCGTCGGACGCGGCGACAAAGTCGGTCTGGTGGGGCGCAACGGCGCCGGCAAGACCACCCTCACGAAGGTGCTCGCCGGCGACCTCCTGCCCTCCGAAGGCACCGTCGACCGCGTCGGCGAACTCGGCTACCTGCCGCAGGACCCCCGCACCGGTGACCCGGAGATGCTCGCCCGCACCCGCATCCTCGACGCACGCGGCCTCGGCACGCTGGCGCTGGGGATGCAGGAGGCCTCCATCGCGATGGGGGACGACGACCCCGACGTGGCCGCGAAGGCCATGCGGCGCTACGGATCCCTGACGGAGCGGTTCGAGGCGCTCGGCGGCTACGCGGCCGAGGCCGAGGCCGCATCCATCGCGCACAACCTCTCGCTGCCGGACCGCATCCTCGAGCAGCCGCTGAAGACGCTCTCCGGCGGCCAGCGCCGCCGCATCGAGCTGGCCCGCATCCTGTTCTCTGATGCCGACACCATGATCCTCGACGAGCCCACCAACCACCTCGACGCCGACAGCGTCGTGTGGCTGCGCGAGTTCCTCAAGGGCTACAAGGGCGGGCTCATCGTGATCAGTCACGATGTCGAGCTGGTGGGGGAGACCGTCAATCGTGTGTTCTACCTCGACGCGAACCGTCAGGTGATCGACGTCTACAACATGAACTGGAAGAACTACCTGCGCCAGCGGGTGGCCGACGAGGAGCGCCGCAAGAAGGAACGCGCCAACGTCGAGAAGAAGGCCACCGCACTGCAGCTGCAGGCCGCCCGGTTCGGCGCCAAGGCGTCCAAGGCCGCAGCCGCGCACCAGATGGTCGCCCGTGCGGAGAAGATGCTCTCCGGCCTCGACGACGTCAGGCAGGAGGAGCGGGTCGCGAAGCTCCGTTTCCCCAAGCCCGCCCCCTGCGGCAAGACGCCGCTCATGGCGCGAGGCCTGTCGAAGTCGTACGGCTCGCTGGAGATCTTCACCGACGTGGACCTGGCCATCGACCGCGGCTCACGCGTCGTGGTGCTCGGCTTCAACGGCGCCGGCAAGACGACCCTGCTGCGGATGCTGGCGGGCGTCGACAAACCCGACACCGGTGTCATCGAACCCGGCCACGGGCTGAAGATCGGGTACTACGCGCAGGAGCACGAGAACCTCGATGTGAACCGCACGGTGCTGGAGAACATGATGTCGGCGGCGCCGGACATCACGGCGACCGACGCCCGCAAGGTGCTCGGGTCCTTCCTGTTCGTCGGCGACGACGTGCTCAAGCCCGCCGGGGTGCTCTCCGGCGGCGAGAAGACGAGGCTCTCGCTCGCGACCCTCGTGGTCTCCAGCGCCAACATGCTGCTGCTCGACGAGCCGACGAACAACCTCGACCCGGCCTCCCGCGAGGAGATCCTCGGGGCGCTCGCGCACTACGAGGGCGCGGTCGTCCTGGTCTCGCACGACGAGGGCGCCGTGGAGGCGCTGAACCCGGAGCGGGTCCTCATCCTCCCCGACGGCGTCGAGGACATCTGGGGCCGCGACTACGCGGAGCTGGTCTCGCTGGCCTGAGCTCAGCGCTCGACGCCGTCGAGCAGCGCGTCCTCGTCCTGCATACCGCGGTCGGGCGGGCGCGATCGTCGTCCGCGGGGGCCGCGGGGGTGGGCCGGCGGGGCGTCGTCGTCGGCGTCGGCTTGCGCATCCTCGCGGCGGGCGCGGTGTTCGGACCGGATCACGTACCAGATGAAGACGAAGCCCATCACGGCGAAGAGGATCCACTGCACCGCGTAGGACAGGAACGGTCCCGGGTCGTCCGAGGGGTCGTCGAGCGGGTTCGGGAGTTCAGCCGCCGCGGGCTCCTCCTCGGCCATGACGCCGTACGTGCTGCGGATGGTGTCGCCGCC
>JAEZSU010000162.1 GCA_023421635.1 Actinomycetes bacterium
CGCCGCCACAGCTGCACGCCCGCATCCGACAGCCGCTCCGCCCAGGTCGCCCCACGACGCGACCGGACGCGCTGGACCCGCTGCCGACGTTCCCGCCGCGACGGTTCCGGACCCGGCCGGTCGAGCCGGAGGACGCCGGGCGTGCCCAGTGCGAACAGGCGCTCCTCCCAGCCATCCAGCGGCAACGGATCGGGATCATCGAGCTCCTCGGCGAGCTGGTCGAGCTCCGCCTGCGCCGTACCCGCCGCGCACGCCCGCAGCAGCGCAGCCGCCGTCGCTCGGATCGAGCCGCCCTCGGCGACGGGGACGAAGACCGGCCGGCCCTCCGGCGTCAGCCACCAGGCACCCGGGCCGGTCGGATGTGCCTCGGCGGCCACGACACCGCGGAGCACGCTCACCGCGAGGGTGACCGCGGCGCCGAGGTCGGCGACCTCTGCGGGCGGCAACGGCCGATCGAGCAGCGGCATCAGCACGACGTGCCCCGCCCCGGTGCGATACACCTCCAGCGGGCGGGCGAGATGCACCTCGGGCGGCCCGAACGCCGTCGCCGGCAGCAGCGTCGCGTCCACCAGGAGGCCGCCGGTCCCGCCGTCACCGACCAACCCCGCGGGCCACGGCGTCACGGGCGGGGCGAGATGGCGGAGCACCCGCGGCAGCGCGGTCGTGAGCGGATCGGTGGGCGAAGGCACCGGCTCAGCGTGACGCGCCCGGCACCCGCCACGGGATGCCCGTAAGCCATCCGTGCGGGACCCGTTCACCGGCACGGCTTGGGGAGGAGAGGTCGCGGCGACGCCGGTAGGCTGTGCGTATGGCCCGCAGCACCTCCCCCGAGAAGCGTCCCGGCTTCTTCTCGCAGATCAAGACACTCTTCCGTTTCACGAAGGAGGAGTACAGCTGGCTGCCCTGGTTGCTGGCGCTGGTCCTCGTCGCGGGCATCGCGCTCGGTGTCGGCGTGGGACTGCTCATCCCGCCGGTGGCGATCTGGAGCGTCATCCTCTGGGCCATCACGGGTCTGCTCGTGGGCGTTCTCGCCGCACTGATGACGATGACGCGCCTGTCGACCACCGCGATGTACCGCAAGATCGACGGGATGCCGGGAGCCGCCGGCCACGTGCTGAGCACGTCGCTCGGCCGCAAGTGGCAGGCCAGCGAGATGCCCGTCGGCGTGAACCCGCGCACCCAGGAGGCCGTGTACCGTGCCATCGGCCGCGGCGGCGTGGTGATCGTGGGCGAGGGCGCTCGCGGCCGTCTCACCCGCCTCGTCGCCGACGAGCAGGCCAAGGTGAAGCGCGTCGCGGCCGGTGTCCCGGTCACCGTGCTGTACGTCGGCCACGGCGAGGACGAGGTCGAGATCGGCCAGCTCGCCAAGACCATCAAGCGCATCCCCAAGGCGATCGACCGGCCCACGATGGCCGCCGTCATCAAGCGCGTCGACTCCGTGTCGCAGTCGCTGTCGTCACTGCCGATCCCGAAGGGCATCGACCCGACGAAGGTGCGCGCGCCGCGTCCGCGCTGACCCGCGACCTTCAGGCCGCGCGGATCGTCGTCATCCCCGGATGAGGACGGTCCCCGCGGCCTTGTCGTGCAGGCCGCGCTGGTCGGTGTCCCAGATCGCGGCGGGGATCACGAGGACGAGGAGCGCGGTGCGGACGATCGGCCGCCACAGGCCGGTCCAGCCGCCGCCGAGACGGATCAGCCGCAACCCCATGATGCGGTGCCCAGGGCTCCCCCCGATGAGCGGGATGAACACGATCTGCACGATCGCGAAGATCGCCATGGTCGCCCAGCTGTCGAACGAGAAGAACGCGATCGAGATCACCGTCGCGCAGGCCCAGTCGATGACGAGGGCCGCCAGCCGCCGACCGACCCGGGCGATGCTGCCCCTCCCCTGGTTCGGAAGACCGAGGCGTTCGCCGGGATAGCTGGATTCTGCGGGGAGTTCGGGCACCGGATCAGCCTAATCCGGGATGCGTAACATCCCCGAAACATAAGAGACACCCCGGAGCAATGCCCCCCGGATACGGTCGAGGAAACCCGCCCCGGCGGGGGATTTCCCGAATGCCCTACCTCTGGAGTCTCCATGTTCCGTGATTCATCCGAGGTGCTGAAGTTCATCAAGGACGAGGACGTCAAGTTCCTCGACATCCGTTTCACGGATCTCCCGGGTGTGCAGCAGCACTTCAACATCCCCGCTTCGACCGTCGACGAGGAGTTCTTCACCGTCGGCCAGCTGTTCGACGGTTCCTCCATCCGGGGCTTCGCCAACATCCACGAGTCGGACATGCAGCTCATCCCTGACGTGTCCACCGCGTACGTCGACCAGTTCCGCGAGGCCAAGACCCTCGTGATGATCTTCGACATCTACAACCCGCGCAACGGCGAGATCTACCACAAGGACCCGCGCCAGGTCGCCAAGAAGGCGGAGAAGTACCTCGCCTCGACCGGCATCGCCGACACCGCGTTCTTCGCCCCCGAGGCCGAGTTCTACATCTTCGACGACGTCCGCTACGACGTCTCGCAGAACTCGAGCTTCTACCGCGTCGACTCCGAGGAAGGCGCCTGGAACACCGGTCGTGAGGAAGAGGGCGGGAACCTCGGCAACAAGACCGCCTACAAGGGCGGCTACTTCCCGGTCGCGCCGGTCGACAAGACCGCCGACCTGCGCGACGCGATCACGCTGAACCTCATCGAGGCCGGCTTCACGCTCGAGCGCTCGCACCACGAGGTGGGCACCGGTGGGCAGCAGGAGATCAACTACCGCTTCGACACGATGGTGCACGCGGCCGACGACATCCTGAAGTTCAAGTACATCGTCAAGAACACCGCGGACGAGTGGGGCAAGGTCGCGACCTTCATGCCCAAGCCGCTGTTCGGCGACAACGGCTCCGGCATGCACACGCACCAGTCGCTGTGGCTCGACGGCAAGCCCCTGTTCTACGACGAGAAGGGCTATGCCGGCCTGTCCGACACCGCCCGCTGGTACATCGGCGGTCTGCTGGCCCACGCGCCGGCCGTCCTCGCGTTCACCAACCCGACGCTGAACTCCTACAAGCGTCTGGTCAAGGGCTACGAGGCACCGGTCAACCTGGTCTACTCGGCCGGCAACCGCTCCGCCGCCGTGCGCATCCCGATCACGGGTTCGAACCCGAAGGCAAAGCGCATCGAGTTCCGCGCGCCCGACGCCTCCGGCAACCCGTACCTGGCGTTCGCCGCGCAGATGATGGCAGGCCTCGACGGCATCATCAACCGCATCGAGCCGCACGAGCCGGTCGACAAGGACCTGTACGAGCTTCCCCCCGAGGAGGCCAAGAACATCCCGCAGGTGCCGAACTCGCTCCTCGACTCCCTCGAGGCACTGCGCAACGACCACGAGTTCCTCACCCGCGGCAACGTGTTCACGCCCGAGCTCATCGAGACGTGGATCGAGTACAAGATCGAGAACGAGATCAAGCCGATGGCCGCTCGTCCGCACCCGTTCGAGTACGAGCTCTACTTCGGCGTCTGAGCCCGTCCGTCCCGAAACCCCGGTCCGACCGTCATGGTCGGGCCGGGGTTTCGGCGTTCCCGCCGCATCCGTCGTCGCCCCACCGGTCGCGGCAGGCGCGCCCGGCGCGCTAGCGTGTGCCGAGAACGGGGCGGCTGCCGCTCCGACACCGGAGACCGAGGGGGACGGATGCGGTGCACCGCTGCGCGATCGCTCGGCCTCCTGCCTGCCCTGGCGGTGCTCCTCGCCGGCTGCGCCTCCCCTGCCGTCCCCGCCTCGTCCCCGACGCCGGACGGTCTGCCGACGCCGCTCCAGATGGCGCTCACCGATGCGCTCGCGGACGCGATGGCGGAGTACGACGTCCCCGGCGCGGTCGCCGGGGTGTGGCTCGCGGACGGCGGGTCGTGGACGAGCGCGCAGGGACTCGCCGACGTCGAGCATGCGAGACCCGCTTCGGCGGCGACGACGTGGCCGCTGCGGAGCGTGACCAAGTCCTTCACCGTCACCCTGCTGCTCCAGCTCGTCGATGAGGGGCGTGTGTCCCTCGACGACACGATCGACACCTACGTGGCCGGTGTCACGGACGGCGACCGCATCACGCTGCGGGAACTGGCCGGCATGGCCAGCGGCAACGCCGACTACACCGATGAGGCCTTCCTGCAGGCGTTCACCGCGGACCCCGAGCACCGGTTCACCCTCGACGAGCTGAACGGATTCATGCTGGGCCGGCCCGCGCAGTTCGCGCCCGGCACCCGGCATGTGTACACGAACGCGAACACCAATCTCCTGGGCGCCGTGGTGGAGGAGGTGACGGGCCAGTCGTACGCCGAGGCACTGGGCGACCGCATTCTCACCCCGCTCGGCCTGACGGACACGCACTACCTCGCCGACGGCGGCACCTGGGCCGAACCGCATCCGTCCGGGTACAGCGCCGCCGACCCTACGGAGCCGTCGATCCAGAACTTCACCATCTTCGGTCCGGCAGGCGGCATGGTCTCGACCCTCGAGGACGGCCGGGTGTGGGCCGAGGCGCTGGCGGAGGGCTCGCTCCTCGAGCCTTCGACCCAGGCGGAGCGCCTGCAGGGTGCCCCGCTCGATGCCGGTCCCCCGTACGACCGCTACGCCCTCGGGATCGGCGAGACCGACGGCTGGTGGGGGCACAACGGTGAGGGCCTCCGCTTCTCCGCCGCGGTGTTCCACGACCCCGCGTCCGGGGCGAGCATCGTGGTGTTCATGAACCAGTCCAACCGGCCCGACCACGCCCATCCCGCGGACCAGACGTTCCGCCGCCTCGCCGCCGTGCTCGCCGACGAGGGCGTCACCGGCTCATCCC
>JAEZSU010000173.1 GCA_023421635.1 Actinomycetes bacterium
CTCCCAGGCGCAGGCCGCGGCGCGGGCGGCGAAGGATCTGCAGGCCGCGTCCTGGGTGGCGGAGGAGGTCTCGTCGACGCGGTTCCTCGCGCTGCTGCGTGCCGCAGGCGTGCCGGCGGCGCTCGCGGATGTGGCAGGAACGCTCTCACGGGAATCGTCGTCGGCGGTGCGGATCGACGATGCCCTGCACCGCGTCGCCGAGGCCGAGGTCGCGCTGGCGGCGGGAAGCGCGGACGTAGCGCTGACCGCTGCGCGGGATGCGGTCGCGACGATCCGTGCGGACGGCCCGCCCGACTTCCTGCCCCGCGCGCTCGCCCAGCTCGCCGAGGCGGCCGCGCTGGCGGGCGACCACGACGCCGCGGCCAGGGCTGTCAGGGAGTACCGCGCGCTGCCGGGGGCGCGGAACTTCGTCATGGCCCCCGATGACGACCTCTCGCTGGCGGTGGTCGAGACAGTGCGCACCGGATCGAGCGCCGCAGCATGCGAACTGGCGCATCGGTGCGAGGCGGACGGCCTGTATGGCATCGCCGCGAGGGCCCTGCACCTCGCCGTGCGGATGGACGACCGGGAGGCCGCGGCCGCCCTGGTCCTGCTCGAGGGGCTGCTGGACGGGACCGTCCACGAACTGCACATCCGCCATGCCCGGCTGCTGCTCGCCGACGACGGCCCTGGCCTGCTCGCGCTGACGGCGGCGTTCCAGGAGATCGGCTTCCTCGCCGTCGCCGCCGACACGGCGCGACAGGCGGGCGCGCTCGCGACGGCGAAGGGGCAGAGCGATCTCGCCGCGGAGGCGCAGCGGGCGCACGCGATGCTGCAGGCGCTGCTCGGGCGCGCCGCGGAGGCGGACGCGCCGGTCTCGGTGCCCCTCACCCAGCGGGAGCGCGAGATCGCGGCGATGGTCGCTGCGGGCCTGTCGAACCGGGACATCGCTGCCGAGCTCGTGCTCTCGGTCCGGACGGTCGAGGGCCACCTCGGCCGCATGTACGCCAAGCTCGGCATCAGCGGGCGCGCATCCCTCGCGGCGATCCCGCGCTGAGGTCAGTGCGCGCGGCGTGCGCCGAATGCGGCGGTGTCGACCTGTCGGCGAAGCAGCGGCACCGCTCGCGCGACCGGGGCGCGCGCCTCCATCAGCCCGAAGAGTGCCTTGGCGCCGACCCGCGCCACGCGGTCCCGTCGCGGTGGGAATGCGAGTGCGAAGAGCGCCCGGTGCTCGGGGAGCATCAACCCGATCGCGGCGTCCTTGACGATCTTCTCCGCCCAGCCCGCGGGGCCCCGGCCGCGGGAGGTCATCATCTCGCGGAACCACAGCGACGCAGGGATGACCCCCAGTCGCGGCAGCATCTGCTGCATGTAGTCCTCGAGTTCGCCGACACTGCTCGCCGCGAGGCGGGGGTCGATCCCGACGAGCTCCGCCGCGATCGTCTGCTCGGCGACGTAGCGGTCGGCGTCGGCCGCGGTGAGCCCGGGCCCGTACCGTTCGAACGCGCGCACCGCGGTGAGGGTGAGCACGTTGTGCACCCACAGCAGCAGCTCCCCGACCTCGGCGTTGTACGAGATCCCGGTGTTCGGGTCTGTCGCGACGACCGACTGATGGATGCGGCGGAGCGTCCGGCCGGCCTGCTTGGCCGTGGCCGTGTCGCCGTAGGTGACGGTGAGGATGTACTGGTACGTCCCTTGCCCGCGGGCCTCGGGGTGCTCCCGGAAGTGCGAGGCCTGGTCGATCATCCGCATGACCGCGGGGTGGAGCATCTGGGTCGTGGCGGCACCGATCCCCACGAGCAGCAGGCAGTGCTGCGCGTGGAGCCGCCACGTGAGGCTCTCGGGTCCGAACAACCCGTCGTCAGTGGTGTGCGCACCGCCGACGTGCGCGGGGCGCGGCGCCGGCCCGGAGGCCGGACGCCGCGCAGAGCCATCGGTCACGCCGTGACCGGCGCGGCCTGGCCGGTGCGGCGACGCACCCGGCTCGAGGCGAAGAACGCGTTCGCCTCCGGCAGGTACGACAGCACCGCGGCGACGAGGTTCGCCACGAGGAAGACCCAGGAACCGACGTCCGTCGGGTCGATCGCGACGGTGACGACCGCGAGCGCGGCGATCACGGTGAGCACGATGCGCGCCCAGTTGGCGCCGTCGCGGAAGAACACCGAGACGACGACCTGCACGATGACACCGGCCAGGGCGACGTAGGCGACGATGATCCCGAAACCGGTGAGCGCGAGGTAGAGCTCGGCGTCCTCGCTGACGAGGCCGCCGAGGGTCGCGAGCACGTTGACCCCGACCAGCATCCCGATGACGGTGGTGAGGCCTGCCAGCGCCGACAGCAGCCAGATCCAGAAGGCTGCGGAGACGACGGTGGGGCGGACGGGAGAGGTGTTCACAGGAGTCCTTTCGACGGGTACCCCGCCCCGATCGGCGGGAGCAGGGTCCTCGCCGTGGTGGCGCAGACCCGCACCATCGACCCTCGTCCGCCGGGGCCGCCCCCGGTAGCGTGCGCACCACCCTATTCGCACGCACCCCCGCGCCCACCACGCTGCGAAAACGAAGAAAACCCCCGGTAAACCGGGGGTTCTTCACTTGGCTGGGGTACCTGGACTCGAACCAAGAACAACTGAACCAGAATCAGCCGTGTTGCCAATTACACCATACCCCAAGGGGTGTCAGCCGGAGCTGCGCACAAGCATCTATCGTAGCCGACGTG
>JAEZSU010000194.1 GCA_023421635.1 Actinomycetes bacterium
GGCGGCCTGGTGAAGAAGACCCGCCTCACCGAGTACGACACGAACCGCCAGGGCGGCGTCATCGCGATCAAGCTCCGCGAGGACGACGAGCTCGTCGGTGCGCTGCTGGTCGACGAGGACGACGACATCCTGCTGGTCAGCCGCCACGGCATGTCGCTCCGGTTCACCGCGACCGACGAGTCGCTGCGCCCGATGGGACGCTCGACCGAGGGTGTGAAGGGCATGTCCTTCCGTGCCGGTGACAGCCTGCTGTCGGCATCGGTCGTCCGTGACGAGGGCTACGTGTTCGTGGTCACCGAGGGCGGGTACGCCAAGCGCACCGCGGTCGACCAGTACCGCATCCAGGGCCGTGGCGGACTGGGCATCAAGGTGGCGAAGCTGACCGACGACCGCGGTGATCTCGCGGGCGGTCTGATCGTCTCCGAGGACGACGAGGTGCTTGTGGTTCTTGCCAGTGGCAAGGTGGTACGCTCTGCCGTGGCCGAGGTGCCGGCCAAGGGCCGCGACACCATGGGCGTCGTGTTCGCCCGCCCCGACGCCGACGCCCGGATCATCGCTATCGCCCGAAACGGTGAGCGCGGCCTCGCCGAAGCGGCCGAGGAGGCCGCCGCGGAGGGCGCAGACGAGACCACCCCCGAGGAAAGTACTGACGCATGAGCACGGTAGCCGACAAGCTCGCCAAGAAGTCCACCAGCAAGGGCAACGCCAAGCAGGTGCGGCTCCGGCTGGTCTACATCGACTTCTGGTCGGCGGTGAAGCTGTCGTTCCTGGCGGCGGTCGCCCTCGCCATCGTGACGGTCGTCGCGTATTTCCTGGTGTACATGGTGGTGCAGGCCACCGGGCTCATCACGAAGGCCGACGAGTTCTTCCAGTCGTTCTCCGACGGCAGCCTCTCGCTGTCGCAGTTCGTCGGGCTGCCCCAGGTGATGGCGTTCGCGGCGGTCGTCGCGATCCTCAACCTGGTCGTGGTGACGGTGCTCGGCGCGGTCGTGGCGGGCATCTACAACCTCGCGGTGAAGATCACCGGCGGGCTGCTGGTCGGCTTCACCTCCAACTGACGGCTCGATTCGAGAAATCCTGCGGACTCCGGTAAAGTCGACGAGGTTGACGGCGAGAGCCGCGCAGCGATTCGGGGCTATAGCTCAGGCGGTTAGAGCGCTTCACTGATAATGAAGAGGTCCCAGGTTCAAGTCCTGGTAGCCCCACAACACGCCCCGGGGCCTTAGCTCAGTTGGTAGAGCGCCTGCTTTGCAAGCAGGATGTCAGGAGTTCGAATCTCCTAGGCTCCACCACCGGCCCGTAGGCATCGAGAACCCCTGGAAACCACACGTTTCCAGGGGTTCTTCGTTTTTCCGCCTCACCGTACGCATTCGGGGCGATCGCGTACGCAGCAGCGCAGGATGCGTCCGGGCTGATCCTCCTGATCGCGCGTCGTCGCCAGCGGTGTCCCCGGTGTCGACGCACGGGAGCCGGCCGGCTGAACGCGCCTCATCCCATCGCGGTCTGGATCGCGATGGCGGTGCGGATGAGCCGGGGCAGTTCGCTGCGCGAGTGGAAGTTCATCACCACGTGGATGCGGCTCGCCGGGTCGTAGAACAGCGAGGTGCCGGTCGACCCCAGGTGTCCGAGCGGGCGTGACCGACCGCGCAGGAGCGGGGCGAACCCCTCGAACCGCAACTCCATCATGGCTGCCCCGTAGTGGACGCCGCCCCGCATGCGGCTCCGCATCGTCGACATGATGCGCAGGTGCTCCGCATCCACCAGCCGGCCGTCGTGCAGCGCCTCACTGAAGGCGAGGAGGTCGCCGGTCGTCGACGCGACGCCGCCGCCGGCCCAGGCGCAGCTGAGGCCGGGCACGCGGCTGAGATCCCGGCCGGAGATCATGATCGGGGCGAGCGTCGCGTCGCCCTCGGCCGGCGTCGTGAGCCGGGGGAGGAACGTGCGGGTGAGGCCGAGGGGCTCGATCACGTGCGCGTGCACCGCCTCGTGGAACGGCAGCCCGGTCGACTCCTCGATGAGCATCCCGAGCAGCACGAAGCCGGTGTCCGAGTAGTGGAACCGCTCGCCGGGCCGAGCCACCGGCCGCAGCCGGTCCCGCGTGAAGGCGAGCAGTTCACGGGGCGTCCACACCCGCTGCGGATCGGCGAGCAACTCGTGCAGCACGCTCGTGCGTCCGCGGCCCTCGAAGTAGTCGGCCGCGCCGGAGGTGTGCTGCAGGAGTTCGAGCACGGTGGGCGAGGGCATGTCGTCGCGGAAAAGCCCGGTGAGCAGGTCGCCGGGAAGCAGGGTGTCGATGCGCGCATCCAGATGGAACGCACCTGCGGCCGCGAGACGCATGACGATCGCGCCCGTGAAGAGCTTGCCGATGCTCGCCGCATGGAAGGCCGTCTCCTGGTCGCCGTAGGCGGAGTCGACGCCGGGGCCGCGCAGTGCGATCTGTGGCGCGCCGGGTCCACGCCGCCGCGCGGTCAGACGGTCGAGGTGTCGTTCGAGTCGGGCGGGGACGGTTCGGTCGCGGAGCAGGGTCTCCATCGGCGCTCTCCTTCAGTCTTCATGTACCTAACAGTAATATTACTGGCAGGAGTATCGTGTCAAGGCATGGGGTACGTGATCCTCGGCCTGCTGCTGGAGTTCGGTCCGCAGACGATCTACCGGCTCAACAAGTTCTTCGAGGCCGGGATCTCGCTGTTCTACGCGGCGAGCCTCGGCGCGCTGCGACAGGCGCTCGCGAAGCTCCTCGCCGATGGCTGGGTCTCGGTCGCGGACGAGCCCGACGGTAAGCGGATGAAGCGCGTCTACACGGTCACCGATGCCGGCGCCGACGCCTTCCGCACCTGGATGGTCGGCCCGGTCCAGGAGCGGCGGCTCGAGACCGTCGCCCTCGCCAAACTGCACCTGCTCGGTGCGCTCCCCGACCCGGCAGACCGCATCACCGCGCTCGAGGGGATCATCGCCCGCGCCCGCGCGGACGAGGCGGTGCTGCAGGCCATGGCCCCGGCGGTCGCGGCAGTCGAGGTGCCGGAGGAATACCGCGACATCGCCCGCTACCAGCGGCTCACCCTCGAGTACGGGCTGCGCTCACACGCCCTCGGTCGCGGCTTCTTCGAAGAAGTCCTGGCTGCCGAGTCCGGTCAGTCGCCGAGCAGTCCGCGGAGCACGACTGCCTGATTCGCGGCGGTGTCGCGCGCCGCGAACACCAGCGTCACGACCGGATGCGCGGTGATGACCGCGCGCAGCTCGTCGAGCGCGGGATTGCCGTCCAGCTCGGCCCGGTAACGCTCCGCGAACGCCGCGACCCGGGACGAGTCGGCGTGGAACCACTGCCGGAGTGCCGTGCTCGGGGCGACCTCCTTCAACCACAGGTCGACCGCCGCATCCGCCTTCTTCACCCCACGCGGCCACAACCTGTCCACGAGCACGCGATACCCGTCGGCCGGGTCCGCGCGCTCGTAGACGCGCTTCACGCGGATCTCGCCCATCGGCATCCCCTCCGCCGCCGACGGTAGCGCCGCCATCCCGGCCGCGCCACCGCGGAGTGTGCACGGATCGCGGACACCGCCGACCCGCACGCCCCGGCGGATAGCATCGGCCGCATGGATCTGCGCGTCGCGGCCTACGCGGTCATCACCGGTGAGCACGACCGGATGCTGCTCGCCCACTGGAACGAGGGCAAGCACCGCGCCTGGACCCTCCCCGGCGGCGGGCTGGAGGCCGGCGAGGACCCGGAGGATGCGGTCCGCCGGGAGATCGAGGAGGAGACCGGCTACCGCGCCGAGGTCGACGAGCTGCTCGGCATCCACTCGCGGGTGATCCCCGCATCCCGCCGCATCACCGAAACCGGCACTCCCCTGCACACGCTGCGCATCGTCTACCGCGCGCACGTGATCGGCGGGGACCTGCGCGACGAGGTCGGCGGTTCCACCGACGAGGCGGGGTGGTTCACCGACGACCAGTTGCGGTCGATGCGCCGGGTGAAGCTCGTCGACATCGCCCGCGGCTGGGCGGGTCTGCCCGCGATTCTCCGCTGAGCCGGTTCAGCCGAGGTCAGCGCAGGCCGCGGAAACGGCTGCGGTGGTAGACCAGCGGCTCCGCGTCGTCCTGGGCGATGCGCAGCTCGTTGACACGCCCGATGACGATCGTGTGGTCGCCCGCCTCGTGCTCGGCCCAGAGGTCGCATTCGAACACGGCGAGGCTGTCGGTGAGCGTGGGGACGCCGGTCGCGCCATGGGCCCAGTCCACACCCGACCAGCGGTCGGCGTTCTTCCGTGCGAACTGCATCGCGGTGTCGGCCTGGTGCGCCGCAAGCACGTTGACCGCGAAGCGGCCGACGCTCCGGATGAGCGGGTAGGTCGTCGAGGTGTTCATGACGAGGAACGAGACCAGCGGCGGGTCGATCGAGACGGAGTGGAAGGCCTGGCACGTGAATCCCACGGGTTCCCCCATCACCGTGGTGGTCACGATGGTGATCCCCGAGGGGTACTCCCCGAACGAACGCTTCAGGGTCTCCTCGTCCAGTGATGCGGGCATGGCCGGTGCGGTCTCCAAGATCGTGACGGACACGGTGCCTCCTTCTACGGCTCGACGTCGCCGAGGATCCGGCGATGTCAGCACGCTAGGTCGAGCCCTCGTTCCGGCGCCAAGTCGCGCAGGTGATGGCTTCATCACTCCGCGTCGGCCGTTCGCCTCCCGTGTGTACGGAAGAACGGTACGAGGCGGTCCACCGACCGCGCGGAGCGCCGCCATTCGCATTCGTGATCGCGTGATCACCAGCGTGACTTAGCCCCCGCATCGCCGTCTTCCTACGCTCTGAGTCCGGGCGTGCCCGTGCGCACGTCCGCTCGTCCCGTCCCGGCGAAGGAGCCGGTGGGGAACCGAGGCGATGAAGCACTCGATTGAGGCAATGGAGCACTCATGAACACAGCCAGCCGTACGCGTCCGGCCTGGACCGCGACCGCCCTGCTCGCCACCGCGGCGATCCTCCTGACCGGATGCGCGGGGGCGGCGGATGCGTCCACCCCCGCAGCCGACGGTGCATCGGGTTCGAGCGATGCCATCCTGCAGGCGGTGGCCGAGTACGAGGCGATGACCGGGCCGATCGCCGAGTGGCCGACCGTCACCGAGATCACCGCCCCGCCGGCGCTCCAGGGCAAGACCGTCTGGTACGTCCCGATGGTCGGCGGCATCCCGACCATGGCGACGATCGGCGACGGGGTCGCGGAGGCGCTGTCGCACCTCGGCGCAGAGGTGAAGGTGTGCGACGGCCAGGGTCTCCCGACCGCCGTCGCGGACTGCCTGCGTCAGGCACGCTCGCAGGGTGCGGCCGCCGTCGTGACCGCCTACGTGGACTACAACATCGCCTCGAGCGCCTTCGAGGAGCTTGTGGACGCCGGCATTCCCGTGGTCATCGGCGGTGTCGCGCCGGCCGAGGGCCGTCCCGCGGACGCCGGGCTGGCCTACTTCGAGCAGGACGTGTACAACGGCGCGATCTTCGAGCTCGCCGCGGGCGGGGCCCTCGCGGCCCGGGGTGAGGACACCGACGTGCTGTGGGTCCGCGCCATGGACACCCCGACCACGCAGCGCGCCAGCGACATGGGCATCGAGCGCTTCCGCACGCTGTGCCCGGAGTGCACGATCGTGACGGTCGACGCGTCCACCCCGCAGCTCGACAAGCTGCCCTCCGAGGTCAGTGCGGCACTCGTCGCCAACGCCGACGTGAACACCGTGTTCGTCCCGATGGACGCGTACGTCCCGACCGTCAGCCAGGGCATCGCCGGTACCGGGCGCGCCGGGCAGCTCGACATCATCTCCACCGGTGCCGACCTCGCGGGTCTCCAGCGGATCGAGGCGGGTCAGCAGACGATCGACCTCGGCGTCCCCCCGATCTTCACCGGTTGGGCCTTCGCGAACGCGCTCGTCCAGCACATGGCCGGCATGCCGGTCGAGGTGCAGCGCGAGCAGGTCGTCCGCTTCTTCAACGGCGACAACGTGACCGGCCTGACCCTGGACGCCGCCGCATACGCATCGCCCGACTGGTACGGCGACAGCGGGTACGAGCAGAACTACCTCACCGCGTGGGGCGTCGACTGAGCCATGGGGGAACGACTGTCCGCCCGGTCCGTGACCAAGCGGTTCGGGCCGAACGTGGCACTCGACCGTGTGGACC
>JAEZSU010000208.1 GCA_023421635.1 Actinomycetes bacterium
GTCCCTCGCCGCGGTTCGCGTGAGCCCGTGGAGCCGCCCGGTGTAGACGAGCGTGTCGCGCGCGGACAGCGCGGGCCAGGCGCCGAGGGCGTCCGGCATCCAGCCGATCCGGGCGCGTGCGGCAGCCGGATCCGCGACCGGATCGATGCCCGCCACCCGGATGCTGCCGGCGTCCGGGCGCAGCAGCGACGCGAGCATGAGCAGCAGCGTCGTCTTCCCCGCCCCGTTCGGGCCCACGAGCCCGGTGATGCGACCGGCCTGCGCGGTGAGGGTGACGGAGGTGACCGCCTCGACCGAACCGAACGACCGGCGTACGTCGATCGCTTCGATGCCGGCCGCCACGCCCCCACCCTAGGGGGCAAGCGCGGGGAACGGGGAACGACCCGCTCAGCCGAAGAAGGAGCGCCCGAGGGCGGGGTGGTCGACGAAGACGCCGTCGACCCCCGCGTCCCGGAGCAGTCCCCACTCCCCCTCGTAGTCGCCGATCCGGGCGGGGTCGGAGCCGTTGCGGAACTCCCGCACGAGGAACCGGTTCTCGGGTCGCGCCGTCCAGGTGTACACCAGGAGGCCCCGCTCGTGGGCGTCGGCCACCGCCGACGAGTGCATGGTGGCGTGCCCGAGGCGGTTGGGGGCGAGGATGATGCTCTTGTCCAGGCTGATGCCGTCCACCCGCCCGACGAGGGCGTCCAGGCCGGGCCGCGACAGCTCGTCGCGGTAGGTGGGCGCCGCGGCACCCCGCGCGAGCACGAGGTCGGCCGGGGCGCCGTCCGCCTCCATGAGGTACACGTACGTCGCAGGGAGCCCCCGCTCCCGCAGGCGGTCGAGGACGGTCGGTTCGAACGACTCGACGATGAGCCGTTCCTCCTCGCCCCACCACCCGGCTTCGTGCAGGTCCCGCTCGATGAGGGGGATGAGATCGAGCCCGATCGCGGCGAAATATGCGGCGTGCTTCACCTCGAGCACGAGGCGCACGGGGCGCTCCTCGGCGTCGAGGATCGCGAGCAGGTCCAGCAGGCGCAGGATGGGTTCCTGGTCGTCGTACGCGGCGGAGTCCGGCCGGAGCTCCGGGATGCGCTCGCGGCAGCGGAGCGTGGACAGCTCCGCCCAGGTGAAGTCCTCGGTGAACCAGCCGGTCAGTTCCATGCCGGCGAACCGTTTCGTGCGCCGGCGAGCGGCGAACTCGGGCCGGTCGGCGACATCCGTCGTGGTCGAGATCTCGTTCTCGTGCCGGATCACCAGCACGCCGTCACGCGTCGCCACGACGTCGGGCTCGACCGCATCCACCCCCATCGAGAGGGCCAGCTCGTATGAGGAACGGGTGTGTTCGGGGCGGTAGCCGGGTGCGCCGCGGTGCCCGATGACGAGGGGTCGCATCGCCGCCAGGCTACCGGAGCCGACCCGCGTACGCGGAGGGCATGGGTGCCTCAAAGCCCACTCACAGCGGCGGACGGGGAGCCCATGGAAACACTGGGATAACCTGGGGATGCAGCACCGTGCTGCCACCCGAGACCTGGAGCTGAGCGATGGCCTCTTCCAACCCCGCATTCAACAACCCCGCGTTCCAAGAGCAGCGGCCCGGCGCCCGCGTCGGCCTGACCCCGCCCCCGGCACAGCAGCCGGTGGACGTCGGCACGCAGGCGGCACTCGAGGGCGCATACGCCGCGCCGGCCGCCGGTTCGACGCAGACCGGCCGCATGACCGTCGAGGACACGGTCCACAAGACGATCGGCCTGTTCGCGATCCTGCTCGTCGGCGCGGTCGCCGGCTGGCTGTGGACGATGGCCGGCGTGAGCGCCGCGAACCCGAGCCCGTCGATGGCGCCGTGGCTGATCGGCGCGCTCGGCGGCTTCGTGCTGTCGATGGTCGTGATCTTCGGTTCGCGCAAGAAGGTGCGCCCCGCCGTCATCTTCGCGTACGCCGCGTTCGAGGGCCTGTTCGTCGGCGGCATCTCCGCGTTCTTCGAGTTCCTCTGGCCGGGCATCGTCATCCAGGCGACGCTGGCCACCCTCGCCGTCGTCGGCGTGACCCTCGCCCTGTTCGCGAGCGGCAAGATCCGCGCCTCGAAGAAGGCCACGAAGATCTTCCTCATCGCGATGGTGGGCTACCTCGTCTTCGGCCTCATCAACGTCGGCCTCATGCTCTTCAACGTGCCGCTGGCCGGTGGCGCCTTCGGCCTGTACAGCATGCCGATCGCCGGCATCCCGCTGGGCCTCATCATCGGCGTGCTCGTGGTCATCATGGCCGCGTACTCGCTGGTGCTCGACTTCGACTCCATCCAGCAGGGCGTGCGCAACGGCCTGCCCCGCCAGTGGGGCTGGATGGGCGCCTTCGGCATCATGGTCACGGTCGTCTGGCTGTACCTGGAGATCCTGCGGATCCTCGCGATCCTGCGCGGCAACGACTGACACCGCGTTCCGCGAAGGGCCCGTCTCGACACCGAGGCGGGCCCTTCGTCGTGTCCGGGTGGTGTGCAGAATTCAGGACGGATGGCGCCGCAGGCCCGGCGACCCGCCCGGATCTGCCGGACGTCCTGAATTCTGCGCACCGGAGCGGGCGCAAGGCCTGGCCGACGGTCGCCCGCCGCTCCTATCCTCGGTCGCGTGAGCGCGCCCAAGAGCGAGATCCACCTGCGGGTCGGCGACCGCGAGGTACGGCTGTCGAGCCCCGACAAGGTCGTCTTCCCGGTGCCGGGCATCACCAAGCGGGAGCTCGCCGAGTACTACCTGCGGGTCGCCGACGGGGCCCTGCGCGGCGCGGGCGGCCGACCGATGGTGCTCAAGCGCTACCCCCGGGGCATCGACGCCGAACCGTTCTTCCAGAAGCGGGTGCCGGAGCAGCATCCGGACTACGTCGGCACCGCCACACTGCACTACGCCTCGGGCCGGAGCGCGCAGGAGGCGGTGCTGCGGGATGCGGCGGGCCTCGTCTGGGCGGTCGGGCTCGGTTGCCTCGATCTCAACCCGCATCCGGTGCGGACGGAGGACCTGGAGCATCCGGACGAGCTGCGCATCGACCTCGACCCGATGCCCGGGGTCGCGTGGGCGCAGATCGTGGACACCGCGATGGTCGTGCGTGACGTGCTCGAGGACTGCGGACTGGTCGGCTGGCCGAAGACGAGCGGCTCGCGCGGCCTGCACGTGCTGGTCCGGCTCCACCCGCGCTGGGGGTTCCGCGACGTGCGGCTCGCGGCCGAGACGCTCGCGCGCGAGGTGGAGCGGCGCGCACCGGGACTCGCCACGGCCCGGTGGTGGAAGGAGGAGCGCGGCGAGAGCGTGTTCGTCGACTTCAACCAGAATGCGAAGGACCGTACCGTCGCCTCCGCGTACTCGGTGCGCGCACTGCCCGACGCGCGCGTGTCGACGCCGCTGCACTGGGCCGAACTGCGCACCGTGCAGCCGGAGGCGTTCACCGTGCGCACCGTCCCGGAGCGGTTCGAAGTCGAGGGCGATCCGCACGCCGGCATCGACGACGCGGCCGGGTCGCTCGAGGCCCTCCTGCAGCTGGCTGCGGAGCTCGGCCCCGCGGAGAAGCCGCCACGGGCCGGGGACGGCTCGGGGCGGCGGGTGTCGGCGATGTCGCTCATCGAGGTCGCCCGGACGCGCACCCGCCCCGAGGCCGAGGCGGCGCTCGAGACCTGGCGGGCGTCGCACCCGGCGGTCGCCGCGCACCTGCACCCCCCGGACGTGCTCCTCGACGGGTTGCGGGGGTCGAGCTCCCTCTGGTACCGCGTGCGGGTCAACCTGCAGCACGCGCCGGAGGCGGAGCGTCCCGACCCCGAACCGCTGCTGCAGGACTACGACCCCTGGGCGGGCAGGCGCGACTGAGCGTCAGCGGACGAGGACGGCTGCGACGGCGGTGCCGAGCGCGCGCATCGAGGCAGCCGCATCCTTCGCCGCGGCCGAGGCGAGCGCGGCACGCGAGAGGGCGTCCCGTCGGTCGCGGTCACCGACGATCCCCGCGAGCGCGGCGGCCAAC
>JAEZSU010000236.1 GCA_023421635.1 Actinomycetes bacterium
TGACCGACCCGAAGAACGGCTCGAACGCGGCCGGCGTCTCCGGCGTCATCCCGGTGGGGATGCAGTCGAACAGCAGGGACGAGGGTTCCGGGTTCACCGCCGGCAGCCGCTCGGCGACGGCGCGGGCGGTCTCAGTCGCGCGGACGAGCGGGGAGTGCCAGACCGCGTCGAAGGGGACGCCCGAGAGACGGTCCGCGATGAGTTCCGCCTGGCGACGGCCACGCGCCGAGAGGGGCCCGTCGACCATGCCGTGTTCGGCATCCTGGTGCTCGCCATGGCGCACCAGATAGAGGTAATGCGTCACTGAAGCTCACTTCGTCGGGGGGCGCGTTCCGCCGCGTACGGGCACCTCCACCCTAACCCGCTACTCCGCGGCGCGCGCGATCTCGGCGAGCTGGGCGCGGGTGAGTCGCACACCGACGCCCTGCACGAGCTCCTCGACATGCGACACCGCATACGCGTTCACGATGGGTGCGGCGACGATCCGCTGCGACAGCAGCCATCCCACGGCGACCGCGGCATCGGGCACGCCGAGTTCGGCGCCGATCGTGTCCAGCGCCTTCAGGGTGCGCTGGCCGCGCTTGGTCAGCCCGGCGGCGAGCTGCGCGCCGCGGACGGAGCGGATCTGCTCGCGGCGACGCACGCCGCCGGCGAGGAAGCCGTGCTCGAGCGGGTGCGAGGGCGTGAGCACCATGCCCTGTGCGCCCGCGACCAGGCGCAGGTCGCCGGAGAACTCGTCCCGGCGCAGCACGTTGTAGGGCACGTCGAGCACGGTGAGGTGCGGGTAGCCGGCGGACGAGAGGATGCGGGCCTCCACCAGCTGTTCGGCACGGAACCCGAATGCGCCCAGCCGGCGCACCTTGCCCGCCTCGACGAGCCACGCGGCGGTGGCCAGGGTCTCCTCCAGGGAGGGCGTGCCGCTGGTGGCGTCCAGGTACAGCAGGTCGATCCGGTCGGTGCGCAGCCGGGTGAGCGACGCCTCGACGGCGCGCACCAGGTTCACCGGTCCGAGCCCGGGGTGATCGGGGTGGTGGCCGACGCGGACCGCGATGACGACGTCGTCGCGCACGCCGCGCGTGTGCACCCATTGGCCGATGATGTGCTCGCTGCGTCCGCCGCTGAAGCTGTCCGCGGTGTGGAGGGCGTTCCCGCCCGCGGCGACATAGGCGTCGAGGATCGCATGCGCGGCGACGAGGTCCACGTTCCAGCCGAACTCCGCCCCGCCCAGCATGAGCGGGAAGATGTCCGGTCCGCCGTCGCCGAGCGGCACCCGGATGCCGGTACCCACGCCCGGGCCCTGCACCGGGATCGGGGCGGACGGGTGGGCGATGTGGGTGGGCGCGCTCGCACCGATCCCGAAGATCTTCATGCGCGCACCCCCTCGCCGAGTCCAGTGGCCGGTCGTCGGGTGCGGTGCGCCCGTGACCGACGCTGCTTCGAGCGTAGGGCAGAGGTTCGGGCACCCGGCGCTTTGCGGCGCCGGATGACCGGACATTCCATAACTGTTTGGTTACATGTCACAGCCCCGACCCTCCGAGGAGGGCCGGGGCTGTGGCAGCACGGGGATCAGGCCTCGGCGGGTGCCTCCACGGCGGGCTCGGCGGACTCGTCCGCCTCGTCCGTGACGGGCTCGAGGGAGAGCTTGCCGCGGTCGTCGATCTTGGTGATCTTCACCAGGAGCTTCTGACCGACCGAGAGCACGTCCTCGACGTTCTCGACACGCTTGCCGCCGGCGAGCTTGCGGACCGCGCTGACGTGCAGCAGGCCGTCCTTGCCGGGCAGGAGCGAGACGAACGCGCCGAAGGTCGCGATCTTGACGACCGTGCCCAGGAACTGCTCGCCGACCTCCGGGTTGGTGGGGTTGGCGATGGCGTTGACCTGCGCACGGGCGGCCTCGGCCGAGGGGCCGTCGGTCGCGCCGATGTAGACGGTGCCGTCCTCCTCGATGGAGATCTGCGCGCCGGTCTCGTCCTGGATCGCGTTGATCGTCTTGCCCTTCGGGCCGATCAGCTCGCCGATCTTGTCGACCGGGATCTGGACGCTGATCACGCGCGGCGCGGTCGGGGCCATCTCGTCCGGACCGTCGATGGCGGCGTTCAGGACGTTCAGGATCGTGAGGCGAGCCTCCTTGGCCTGGGTCAGCGCACCGGCGAGGACCGACGACGGGATGCCGTCGAGCTTCGTGTCCAGCTGGATCGCGGTGACGAACTCGCTGGTACCGGCGACCTTGAAGTCCATGTCACCGAGGGCGTCCTCGGCGCCGAGGATGTCGGTCAGCGCGGCGTAGCGCGTCTGGCCGTCGACCTCGTCGGAGACCAGGCCCATGGCGATACCGGCGACGGGTGCACGAAGCGGCACACCGGCGTTCAGCAGCGACAGGGTCGAGGCGCACACCGAACCCATGGAGGTGGAGCCGTTGGAGCCCAGCGCCTCGGACACCTGACGGATCGCGTAGGGGAACTCCTCGCGCGATGGCAGCACCGGCACGAGCGCGCGCTCGGCGAGGAAGCCGTGCCCGATCTCGCGACGCTTGGGGCTGCCGACCCGGCCGGTCTCACCGGTCGAGTAGGGCGGGAAGTTGTAGTGGTGCATGTAGCGCTTGCTGGTCGTGGGCGACAGCGAGTCGATCTGCTGCTCCATCTTGAGCATGTTCAGCGTGGTGACGCCCAGGATCTGGGTCTCGCCGCGCTGGAAGATCGCGGAACCGTGCACGCGCGGGATGACCTGCACCTCGGCGTCCAGCGGACGGATGTCCGCCAGGCCGCGGCCGTCGATGCGCACGCCCTCGGTGAGGATGCGGCCGCGCACGATCTTCTTCGTGACGGACTTGTACGCACCGCTCACCTCGGCACCGGCGGATGCGGGGAGCTCCCCGGCCTCGACGGCTGCGGCGACCTCGGCCTTGACGCGCGCCTTGAGCGCGTCGTCGGCGTTCTGGCGCTCGACCTTGTCGGCGATCTGGTAGATGCCGGTGAGCTCCTCGGTCGCGCGGGCGGCGACGAAGTCGTAGACCTCGGTGCTGTACGCGGGGAAGACCGGGTAGGGCTGGATCTCCTTGGCGGCGGTGTTCGCGACCACGTTCTGCGCGGCGACGAGCTCCTTGATGAAGGGCTTCGAGGCCTCGAGGCCCTCGGCCACGACCTCTTCGCTCGGCTTGACGGCGCCACCGCGGATGAGGTTCCAGCTGTTCTCGGTGGCCTCGGCCTCGACCATCATGATCGCGACGTCGCCGTCGGGCAGCACGCGGCCCGCGACCATCAGGTCGAAGACGGCCTGCTCGACCTGCTCGGCGTTCGGGAACGCGACCCACTGGTCGGCGTGCTCGCCCTGACCGGGGATGAGCGCGAGGCGCACACCGGCGATGGGGCCGGAGAACGGCAGACCCGAGATCTGGGTCGACAGCGACGCGGCGTTGATCGCCAGCGCGTCGTAGTACTCACCGGGTGCGATGGAGAGCACGGTGACGACGATCTGGACCTCGTTGCGCAGGCCGTCGACGAACGACGGACGCAGCGGGCGGTCGATCAGACGGCACACCAGGATCGCCTCGGTGGAGGGGCGGCCCTCACGGCGGAAGAACGAGCCGGGGATCTTGCCGGCTGCGTACGACCGCTCCTCGACGTCGACGGTCAGCGGGAAGAAGTCGAAGCCCTCACGCGGGTGCTTGCCCGCGCTCGTGGCGGACAGCAGCATCGTCTCCTCGTCGAGGTAGGCGGCGACGGCGCCCTGGGCCTGCTGTGCGAGACGGCCGGTCTCGAAACGGATCGTGCGGGTGCCGAATCGGCCGTTGTCGAGAACGGCTTCGGCGGCGGTGATTTCCGGACCTTCCAAGAGGTCCCTCCTTCTTTGTTTAGGCTCGCCGCCCCGTGTGGGCGACGAGCAACGTGCGAAGGAGCAGGAACAGGCAGATATGGGCGCGTGGCAAGGATCTGCGGATCGCCTGCGCTGGCCACCAGTAGAAGACCACCCGGCGCGATGCTGCCGCATCCGACGGGGAACCCACCACAGGGGACCAGCTTCCTGCCGGCCTGCTCCGTTGGCTCGTATGGAATTGAGCGACCGCCCGGAGGGCAGCCTCCCCCACACTATCAGGGGACCCTGAAAGCCGGGCATTCCCTGGTATCCCGATGCCGGGAGACCTATCGTGGGCGGCACAGCCTGAGCGACGGGAGCACCGCCATGAGCGATCCGGACATCCCCACCACGAACGACGACGAGCGCGAGGTCGAGGTGGACGACGACGCGGAGTTCGACCAGCCCAGCCCGACCATCGACCCGGAGGAGCGGATCGAGCGGGAGGAGCTGATCCGCGAGCTCGAGTTCGACGCCTTCGAGCAGGGCATGGAGGGCTGAGCGCACCCTCGCATTCGTGCGGGCGGCCCCGCGCCCGTTACCGTGAGCGCATGCCTGCGCGACCGGTGACCGCCGCACGCGGCCTCGTGGCCGCGCTC
>JAEZSU010000248.1 GCA_023421635.1 Actinomycetes bacterium
CCTCGACGCCGACGATGCGTCGCAGCTGCCGCACGTTGACCTCGATCGCGCCGACGTCGATGGTCGCCTCGCGCATCACGCCCTGGGGCAGCCTGCTCATCCCGTTCCTCCCGGTCACGGCCTGACGCCGCGTCCTCCCACGCTACTCCCGGCCGCCGCGCCGCCCCGTCCGCGCCGCCCGTTCAGGACGCAGCATCCGTGGGGTCGATGTCCCGGCGCGGGCACGGCGCGGATGCGGGTGCCCGCCGCATCCGCCCTATTGTGGGTGCCGTGACCGCTGAGGATTCGTCGCCCGCCCCGCTCGATGCGGTGGACGATGCGCTGATCGGGCAGTCGCTCGGCCGGGAGCTGCGCGCGGCGCGCACCGCGAAGAAGCTGTCGATGCGGGCGCTCGCCGCGGCCGCCGACATCAGCCAGCCGTTCCTCAGCCAGATCGAGAGCGGGCACACCATGCCCTCGATCGCGACCCTGTTCCGGCTCGCGAAGGTGCTCGGGATCTCGCCGTCCGCGCTGCTGCCGAGCACGCCCGAGCCCGACCCGGTCCGGGTGAGCCGCCGTGGCGAGGGCGAGCTCGTCCCCGTCGCCGAGGCCGATGACCGCGCCACGAGCCGGATCATCACCTCGGAGACCGACGGCGGCGCCACCGTGCAGGAGTACGTGCTCGCGGGTCCCTACCTCGGCGACTGGTTCGAGTCCGACGGCGAGAACACGGTCTATGTCACCAGCGGTGTGGTCACGGTCATGATCGACGGCCGCGGCGAGTGGGACCTGGGGCCCGGCGATGCGCTCACCCACCCGGGGGCGCTCCGGAACCGCTGGGCGGTGAAGGGCACGGCGGGCGCGACCCTGGTGCTCATCCACACCCCCGCCTGAGCCTCCCTCCTCCCTCCCCGCCGAGAAGCGGGCGAAGGGCGTGCGAAGCGCGCGGGCAGCGGGACGTGAAACACGGGCGAAACGTGATTGCTATTTGCAATCAATGATAGGTAGCTACCGTGGCGGCATGCCCACCGACATCACCCTCCGCGACGGGGTCGCCCGCTTCCTCGCCGACGACCCCGGCCGCCTGCTGATCGACGGCGCCTGGGTCGAGGCGACCGACGGCACCCGCTTCGCCACGACCGACCCCGCCACCGGCGCCCACCTCGCCGACATCGCACGCGGCGGCCAGGCGGACGTGGATGCTGCGGTCGCCGCCGCGCGCCGCGCACTCGAGTCCGGCCCCTGGCACGCCATGACCCCGCCCGAGCGGTCCAAGCTGCTGTGGCGGATCGCCGACCTCATGGAGGCGAACCTCGACGACCTCGCGGAGCTGGAGACGCTCGACCAGGGCAAGAACCTCCGCACCGCCCGCTTCGGCGAGGTGCCCGCAGCGATCAACCAGTTCCGCTACTACGCGGGCTGGCCGACGAAGATCATGGGCCAGGTGCTGCCGGCGACCGTGGGCAAGACCCCGCCGGGCAAGCAGCTGTTCGCCTACACGCGACGCGAGCCGGTGGGCGTGGTCGGCGCGATCGTGCCGTGGAACTCGCCACTGCTCATGGCCGTCATGAAGCTCGCTCCGGCGCTCGCCGCCGGGTGCACCGTCGTGCTGAAGCCCGCCGAGAACACGCCGCTCACCGCACTCTTCCTCGGCCGTCTGCTGCAGGAGGCGGGCGTCCCCGCCGGCGTCGTGAACATCGTCACCGGCTTCGGCGCCGAGGCGGGGCAGGCCCTCGCCGACCACCGCGGCGTGAACAAGATCACCTTCACCGGCTCGACCGGCGTCGGCAAGCGCCTGCTCGCCGCCGCATCCGGCAACCTCAAGCGCCTCACGCTGGAGCTCGGAGGCAAGTCGCCGTCGATCATCCTCCCCGACGCCGACCTGCCCACCGCGATCGCGGGCGTCTCGAGCGGCATCTTCGACAACGGCGGCCAGGTGTGCGTCGCGAGCGCCCGCATCTACGCGCACCGCGACGTGTACGACGAGGTCGTGGCGGGCATGGCCGCCACCGGCGACCGGCTGCGGCTCGGCCACGGCCTCGACCCGGATGCGGATCTCGGACCCCTCGTGAGCACGGTCCAGGCCGAGCGGGTCGAGCGCTTCATCACCGAGGGTGTCGCCGAGGGCGTCACCGTGGTCTCGGGCGGCGAGCGCAGCGGCGCCGCGGGCACGTTCTACGCCCCGACGATCCTCACCGACGTCGGCCCGCAGGCGCGCCTCATGCGCGAGGAGATCTTCGGCCCGGTCGCCGTGGTCACCCCGTTCGACGATGTCGACGAGGTGCTCGGCTGGGCGAACGACACCGACTACGGCCTCGCCGCGAGCGTCTGGACCGAGAACGTGAGCGCCGCCCACCGGGTCGCCCACCGGCTGCAGGCGGGCACCGTCTGGGTCAACTGCCACTCCTATCTCGGACCCGAGCTGCCCAAGGGCGGCCACAAGGAGTCCGGATGGGGATACGAGAACGGCCCGCAGGGGCTGGAGAACTACCTGGAGTCGAAGAGCGTGGTGATGGTCCTGTGAGCGAGAACGAGACGACCCTGAAGACCCCGTCGGGGCCCGGCGGCCGCATCCTGCTGGGCGTGTTCGAGATGATGAACCCGAACAACGGCATGCCGACCTGGACCCACCCCGCCGGCCGCGGCGACGACTGGGACCGGCTGGAGTACTGGGTGGGCCTGGCCAAGGACTTGGATGCGGCAGGCTTCGACTTCCTGTTCTTCGCCGACACCTACGGCTACGCCACGCTCGACGGGCGGATGCCGGAGGAGGTCGCCGCGCACGGCATCCAGTTCCCCGCCCTCGACCCGATGCTGGCGATCCCCGCGCTCGCCCGTGAGACCGAGCACCTCGGGTTCGTCGTCACCTCCCCCACCACGGTGGAGCGCCCCTACGCCACCGCCCGCCGGTTCGGCACGCTCGACCGGTTCACCGGCGGCCGCATCGGCTGGAACGTGGTGACCGGCAGCTCGCAGGCCACGACCGACGAGCTGTTCGGCGTCACGCAGCAGCTGAGCCACGACGGCAAGTACGACGCCGCCGACTCGTTCCTCGACACGTGCCTGCGCTACTGGGAGCACAGCTGGGAGGACGACGCCGAGGTCCGCGACCGCGACCGGGGCCTGTACGCCGACCCCGCGAAGCTGCACCGCGTGGAGGTGGCCGACGACCACCAGCGCTCCGCCGGCATCTTCGCGGTGCCCCCGACCCCGCAGCGCACGCCGGTGCTGTTCCAGGCCGGCACCTCGGACCGCGGTCGCGCCTACGCCGCCCGGAACGCGGAGGCCGTCTTCATTCAGGGGCAGACCATCGAAAGCGCCGCGGCGCACGTGCGCGACATCCGCGAGCAGGCGGTGAAGAACGGGCGCCGTCCCGAGGACATCGCCGTGGTCACCGGCATGACGGTCACCGTCGCTTCGACCCGCGAGGAGGCCGAGGCACTGCGCGCGGAGTACGAGCGGGTGCTCGGCCGCGACGACGCCGCGGTCATGTTCGCCGGCATCACCGGGCTCGACCTGACCGGCCTCGACCCCGAGACCCGCGTCGTCGACCTCACCACCGACCTCGGCCAGACCCTCATCCAGCGCTACGCGCGGCAGAACCCGGACATGAAGGTCGGCGACATCCTCGACCAGTTCCGCACGAAGGCGATCCGAGGGTTCCAGCTCACCGGCACGCCGGAGGAGGTCGCCGACGAGATCGAGGCCATCATCGACGGCTCCGGCATCGACGGCATCATGCTCGAGCCGACCTTCGGCGGGCCCGGCGCCTACCGGGCGTTCATCGAGCTCGTGCTGCCGATCCTCCGGGCCCGCGGCCGCGTCGCCGGGATCCCGGATGCGGCGCCCACCCTCCGCGAACGGTTCAGCGGCGCGCCCCGCCTCTCCCCCACCCACCGCGCGCACCGCCTCGCCGCCCGCGCCGCCGACGAC
>JAEZSU010000262.1 GCA_023421635.1 Actinomycetes bacterium
CGCAGGTCGCGGCGGCGCTGGCGGATGCGGCGGCCGCCGCGCTCGAGGCATCCCTCGCGGTCGCGCGCACCCGGCTGAGCAGCGGGCGTGCGCTGTTCCCGCGCGAGCAGGTCGCGGCAACGAAGCTCGCGATCATCGGCATGGGCAAGACCGGCGCGCGGGAGCTGAACTACGTCAGCGACGTCGACGTGATCTTCGTGTGCGGCGCCGACGAAGCGACGCTCGCCGACCTCGGCGAGAGCCGCGTCATCGACATCGCGACCCGCCTGGCGAGCGTCACGATGCAGGGCATCTCGTCGGCCGACATCGAGCCGGCGCTGTGGGAGGTCGATGCGAACCTGCGTCCGGAGGGCAAGCACGGCGCGCTCGTGCGCACCCTGGACTCGCACCTGTCCTACTACGGCCGCTGGGCGCAGAGCTGGGAGTTCCAGGCGCTCCTGAAGGCCCGCCCGGTGGCGGGCGACGCCGAGCTCGGTCAGGCCTACGTCGACGCCGTCCAGCCGAAGGTCTGGACGAGCGCTGCCCGCGAGAACTTCGTGGACAGCGTGCAGCGGATGCGGGAGCGCGTCACCGAGCACATCCCGCCCGCCGAGCGGCCGTACCAGCTCAAGCTCGGCGCGGGCGGCATCCGCGACGTGGAGTTCACGGTACAGCTGCTGCAGCTCGTGCACGGTCTGAGCGACGACCGCATCCGCCAGCGGGGCACGCTCGACGCCCTCGACGCGCTCGTGGCGGAGGGGTACATCGGACGGGCGGATGCGGCAGCCTTCGCCGGCGACTACCGGATGCTGCGGGTGCTCGAGCACCGGGTGCAGCTGCGCGGTCTGAAGCGCACGCACCTGATGCCGTCGGCGGTGGAGGATCAGCGCATCCTCGCCCGTGCGAGCGGACTCGCCGAGACCGGCGACGCGGTGTGGGTGCTGTGGGAGCGGCTCAAGCGCGAGGTGCGCGAGATCCACGTGCGGCTGTTCTACCGGCCGCTGCTGTCGGCCGTGGCCGCGCTCCCGGAGGCGGAGCGCTCGCTCTCCCCGGCACAGGCGCACGACCGCCTCGCCGCGATCGGGTTCCGCGACCCGGTGGGTGCGCTCCGCCACATCGGCGCCCTCACCTCGGGCCTCAGCCGCAAGGCGACGATCCAGCGGCACCTGATGCCGGTGATGCTCCGGTGGTTCGGCGACGGCGTCGACCCCGACTACGGCCTCGTCTCGTTCCGGCGGATCAGCGAGCGGCTGGGTGACACCCCATGGTTCCTCCGCATCCTCCGTGACTCGGCCGGTGCCGCCGAGAGCCTCACCCGGGTGCTCTCGGGGTCGCGGTACATCGGCGAACTCATGGAGTGGATCCCGGAGTCGGTGGCATGGCTCGACGACACCGAGCAGCTGCGTCCGCGCACGGGGCCGGCGCTCGAGCAGGAGGCGCGTGCGATCCAGACCCGCCACGACACGATCGAGGACGCGATGCGCGCGGTGCGGGCGCTCCGCCGCCGGGAGCTGCTGCGGATCGCGATGGCCGCGGTCGTCGGCATCCTCACCATCGAGGAGCTCGCCGACGCGCTGACGGTCGTCACCGAGGTCACGATCCAGGCCACGCTCCGCGCCGTCCGTCGCGAGGTGGTGCCGCCCGAGGACGACGCCCTGGACTTCTCCGTCATCGCGATGGGCCGCTTCGGCGGACGCGAGCTCGGGTTCGGGTCCGACGCGGACGTGCTGTATGTGTACCGTCCGAACGGCGTCGATCCGGAGCGGGCGCACCAGCTCTCGCTGAAGCTCGTCGCCGGGCTCCGGCAGCATTCGGAGGATCAGCGCGTGCCGCTCGACCTCGACGCCGACCTGCGGCCCGAGGGCAGGAACGGGCCGCTCGTGCGCTCCCTCGACGCCTACGCCGAGTACTACCGGCGGTGGTCGCTGTCGTGGGAGGCGCAGGCGCTCCTCCGCGCCCGTGGCGTCGCAGGCAGCGTGAAGCTGATCGGCTCGTTCATGGAGCTCGCCGACGCTGTTCGGTACCCGGCGGCGGCCGACCCGCAGGGGATCCGCGAGATCAAACGCATCAAGGCGCGGGTCGAGAGCGAGCGGCTGCCGCAGGGGGCCGACCCCGCA
This sequence comes from Actinomycetes bacterium, assembly GCA_023421635.1. Lineage (GTDB taxonomy): Bacteria > Actinomycetota > Actinomycetes > Actinomycetales > Microbacteriaceae > Microbacterium. The sequence goes on from JAEZSU010000262.1 coordinate 2,097, forward strand.
CGGCATCTCAAACTCGGGCCGGGTGGCCTCAGCGACGTCGAATGGCTCGTGCAGGCGCTGCAGCTGCAGCACGCGCATGCCGTTCCGGGCATGCGCACGACGTCGACCATGGATGCCCTCGCCGCCGCCCGCGACGCGGGACTCATCCCGGATGCGGCGGCCACGCGGCTCGCCGAGGCATGGCGGCTGGCGAGCAGGCTCCGCTCGGCCAACACGCTGCTGTCCGCGCAGACGAGCGATGTGCTCCCCGCCGACCGGCGCAAGCTCGACGGCATCGGGCGCCTGCTGGAGTATCCGGAGCGCTCCGCCACCCAGGTGGAGGAGGACTGGATGGGCACCGCGCGCCGCGCCCGGCGGGTGTTCGAGAAACTCTTCTACGGCTGAGCCGCGGCCTGGGCGGGACCTGCGGGGCTCGGATCCGGTGCGTTCCGCCGACGGCTGAGGTAGACGGTGAAGACGAACGCCACGGATGCGGTGATGCACAGGAGGATCAGTCCCACGGTGTAGCTGTGGGTCTCGGCGTCGTAGGTGGCGCCCATCACCAGCGGCGGGAAGAACCCGCCGAACCCCCCGGCGGCGCCGACGATCCCCGTCACGGAGCCGACGCTCGCCGCGGGCGCACGCTGAGCGACCCACGCGAACACCGATCCGGTGCCGAGCCCGAGGAAGACCGCCATCGCGATGAAGGTGGCGCCTGCGAGGAGTTCGGGCGGCGGTTGCAGCGCGATGACCACCGCGAACACGGCCGCTCCCGCGAGGGAGATGCCGGTGATGAGCGCCGGGCCGAACCGGTCTGACAACCACCCGCCGATGGGGCGGGCGACGACCGCGGCGATCGCGAAGCCTGCCGTGCGGGCCCCGGCGCCGGTCAGGTCGAACCCGTACACCTCCCGCAGGTAGGTGGGGAGGTACGTGGAGAAGGCGACGAAGCCGCCGAAGGTGACCCCGTAGAGGAACGCCATCTGCCACGTCACCGTGAGCCGGGCCGCGCGTTCGAGCTTCGGCAGGACGCTCTCGCGGTTCGCCCGCCAGGCCGGGGAGTCCCGCATCCCGAACCAGACGATCGCCGCGACGACGAGGAGGGCGACCGCGATGAGCAGGTGCGTCCAGACGTACCCGATCGAGGTGATGAGGCGGGGGGTGAAGAACGCCGACAGTGCGGTGCCGCCCATCCCCGCGCCGAACAGCCCTGTCGCGAACCCGCGCTTGCGGGGGTCGTACCAGGCGTTCACGAACGGGATGCCGACCGCGAACGTCGTGCCGGCGATACCCAGGATGAACCCGAACACGAGCAGCAGCGGATAGGACGCCACCTCGCCGGCGAGCATCACGAGCAGGACCGGCACGGCGGAGACCGCAGTGAGGACGGTGAACATGATGCGCCCGCCGAAGCGGTCGGTGAGCGCCCCGGTGACGATGCGGCCGGCGGAGCCGACGAGCACCGGCGTCGCGATCGCCATCGAAAGCTGGGTGGGCGAGAGGTCGAGATCCTCCGCGTACCGGACGCCGATAGGGCCGATCATGTTCCATGCCCAGAACGTCACCGCGAACGCGATGAGCGCCAGCGTCAGGTTCCGTCCCCTCCCGGGGAGCGCCTCGGTCGAGGGCGGTTTCGTCAGCGCTGCGCTCATCGTCGTCCCCTCCTCGTCGCAGGATCCGGTGCACGGTCCGGTGTCCCGACCGGCGCCCAGCCGCGCCGCGTCGCGCCGACCGTGCTCGGCCGGCCGCCGCGGCTCCGGTACACGATGTACGGCCGGAAGAGGTACTGGAGCGGCGCGGTGAAGGCGTGGACGAGCCGGGTGAACGGCCACAGGATGAACAGCGCCATCCCCATCAGGGTGTGGATGTGGAACGACAGCGGCGCGGCGCTCATCGCCGCGATGTCCGGCTGGAACACGAACAGCGACCGGAACCAGGGGGCGACGGTCTCGCGGTAGTTCTGGTCGGGCGAGGGGTCGAGGGCGCTGAGCACCGTGGTGACGAGACCGGTGACCAGCGCTGCGACCAGCACGACGTACATGGTCTTGTCGTTCTTGGTCGTCGCCATGAACACCGGACCGGTGGTGCGACGCCGGTAGATGAGGATGACGATGCCTGCCAGGGTGGCGAAGCCCGCGACGCTGCCGAGGCTCAGCGCGACGGCGTGGTACGCGCCCTCTGAGATGTGGATCGCCTCGGTCCAGGACTCGGGGACGACGAGTCCCATGAGGTGGCCGAAGATGACGATGAGGATGCCGAAGTGGAACAGCGGCGACCCGATACGCAGGAGCCTCGACTCGTACAGCTGGGAGGAGCGCGTGGTCCAGCCGAACTGGTCGTAGCGGTACCGCCAGATGAGACCCCCGACGAGGATGACCACCATCATGTAGGGCAGGATCCCCCATAGGAACACGTCCATCAGCGACCTCCTCCTCCCGCGAGCGGCAGCAGGCGGGGATCGTACGCATCCAGTCCGACCGACTCCGCGGGCGGTCCCGCGGCGGCGAGCGCCATGGCCTGGGCCCGGTCCTGCGGGGACCGTCCGGGCAGGGTCGCGCACACCGCGGTCATCACCCCCGCGTAGGGTGACTCGCGTTCGGCCAGGGCGATGCGGATGAGTTCCACACTCGCGCGGTACTCCTGCAGCAGGGCTGCGCCAGCATCCGGGGCATGGCGGGCGAATTCGAGGACGAGCGGCAGGTGGTCGGGCAGCTCCCCGGTGTCGGCGAGGTCGAGGCCCTGGTCCCGGTAGCGCTGTTTGAGTTCGGCGAGCACCTGCCCGCGGCGGCGCGTGTCGCCGTCGGTCCAGTATGAGAGGTAGAGCGCATGCCGCTTGGACATGTCGAACAGGTCGACGTAGGTCTGCTGTACGACGGCGGTGTCCGTCGCCTGTTCCCAGTCCAGCAGCGGGGCGCACAGCGCACCGGCCGCGCCGCCCGCCTCAGCGAGCGCCCGCCGGAGCACCGGCCGCGCCCGCAGCAGTTGCTCAGTGGGATAGCTCAGCAGCAGGGATGCCGCCTGGTAGACGACCGCGCGGTTCATTGCGCGTCCTTGTCCTCACGCGGCGGGAACAGCCCGCTCGGCCTGCCGTTGCCGTCCCAGTTCAGGAGGTTCACCCGCCCTCGCATCGACTGGTCGTCGGCCCGCGCATCGGAGGTCTGACGGTCCTGCAGCGCCTGGAACGTCTCCACCGCCACCGGGGTGGGGACGCCGCTCGCCTCGCCGAACGGTGCCGACGCGTTCGCGTATGGGCCGCCGTCGAAATCGAGCGAGCAGCCCAGCTCCTCGAGGTCGTGCGCCTGTTCGTAGTGCGCGGTGGGGATGACGTACCGCTCCTCGTACTTCGCGATCGCGAGGAGGCGATACAGCTCGTACAGCGTCTCGCCGTCCATCCCGACGGTCGGCGGGATGGAGTCGTCCGGCTCTCCGGTGAGGGTGATGTCTCGCAGGTACGCCCGCATTGCCGCGAGCCGTCGCAGCACGCCGGTGATGATGGTGGTGTCACCCGCGGTGAAGAGCTCCGCGAGGTACTCCACGGGGATGCGGAGCGACTCGATCGCGCCGAAGAGCGTGCCGGCGGCCTCGGCGTCGTGCCCCTGGTCGCGCAGCAGGTCGACGATGGGCGAGAGCGGCGGGATGTACCAGACCATCGGCATGGTGCGATACTCCGGATGCAGCGGCAGCGCGACCCGGTACGTCTTGGCCAGTGCGTACACCGGCGAGCGCCGGGCCGCCTCCATCCAGTCCTCGGGGATCTCCTGCTCCCGTGCCGCCGCGATGACCGCGGGGTCGTTCGGATCGAGCATGAGGCCGAGCTGCGCCTCGTACAGATCCTGCTCGTTCTCGGTCGACGCGGCGGCGGTCACCGCATCCGCGTCGTACAGGAACAGTCCGAGGTACCGGAGGCGCCCGACGCAGGTCTCCGAGCAGATGGTGGGGATCCCGACCTCGAGCCGCGGGTAGCAGAGCGTGCACTTCTCAGCCTTGCCGGTCTTGTGGTTGAAGTACATCTTCTTGTACGGACAGCCCGTGATGCACTGACGCCAGCCGCGGCAACGGTCCTGGTCGACCAGCACGATGCCGTCCTCCGACCGCTTGTAGATCGCGCCGGACGGGCAGGATGCCATGCACGACGGGTTCAGGCAGTGCTCGCAGATACGCGGGAGGTAGAACATGAACGTGCGCTCGAACTGGAACTTGATCGCGTCCTCGGACTCGCGGCGCACCTTCTCGACGACGGGGTCCAGCATCCCCATCTCGCTCGTGCCGCCGAGGTTGTCGTCCCAGTTCGCGGACCACGTGATCTTCGTGTCCTCGCCGGTGATGAGCGACTTCGGCCGCGCAACGGGCATGTCATCGCCGAGCGGTGCGTCGATGAGCGTTCGGTAGTCGTAGGTCCACGGCTCGTAGTAGTCGGAGAGCTTCGGCTGCACCGGGGAGGAGAAGATCGACAGCAGCCGGCGGAGCCGCCCGCCGGTGCGCAACTGCAGGCGACCGCGCCTGTTCAGCGTCCAGCCGCCGCGCCACTGCTCCTGGTCCTCGTACCGGCGGGGGTACCCCTGGCCCGGCCGGGTCTCGACGTTGTTGAACCAGACGTATTCGGTGCCGGCCCGGTTCGTCCACGCCTGCTTGCAGGTGACCGAGCAGGTGTGGCACCCGATGCACTTGTCGAGATTCATGACCATGCCCATCTGGGCCATCACGCGCATCAGTACGTCACCTCCTGGGAGCGGCGCCGCACTGTGGCGACGATGTCGCGCTGGTTGCCGGTCGGGCCGAGATAGTTGAACGCGTACGCGAGCTGCGCGTACCCGCCGATGAGGTGCGTCGGTTTCACCAGCAGCCGGGTGGGGGAGTTGTGGATGCCGCCGCGCCGACCGGTCGCCTCCGACTTCGGCACGTCGATCGTGCGCTCCTGCGCGTGGTGCACGTAGACGACGCCGGCGGGGATGCGGTGGGACACGATCGCACGGCCGACGAACACGCCGTTGGAGTTCACGCACTCCACCCACTCGTTGTCGGCGACGCCGATCGCCGTGGCGTCGTCCGCAGCCATCCACACCGTCGGGCCGCCCCGCGAGAGCGAGAGCATCAGGAGGTTGTCCTGGTACTCGGAGTGGATCGACCACTTGTTGTGCGGGGTGAGGTAGCGGAGCACGACCTGCTGACGGCCGTCCGGGCCCAGCCGGGGTTCGCCGAAGAGCCGGTGCATGTCCAGCGGCGGCCGGAAGATCGGCAGCGCCTCGCCGAGGTCCCGCATCCAGTCGTGGTCGAGGTAGAAGTGCATCCGTCCGGTGAGGGTGCGGAAGGGCTGCAGGCGTTCGATGTTCATGGTGAACGGCGCGTACCGACGCCCGCCGGTCTCCGACCCGGACCACTCCGGCGAGGTGATGACCGGCACCGGCGCCGCCTGCGTCATCGCGAAGGTGATGTGCTTCTCCTCGGAGCCCTCGGCGAGGTCGGCCAGCGGTTTCCCCACCCGCTGCTGCAACGTCTCGAAACCTTGGACGGCGAGTTCGCCGTTCGTCGTGCCGGAGAACATGAGGATGGCCTCGGCGAGCTTCACGTCGGTGTCGAGGGCGGGACGGCCCTCGGCCGCGCCGCCGAGCATGACGCCGTTGCGCTTCGCAAGCTGCTGCACCGCGCCGGTGAGGTGGTATGTGACGTTCTTGACGTTGAAGCCGAGCGAGTCGGCGAGCGGACCCACCGTCGCGAGCTTGTCGGCGATCGCCGTGTAGTCGCGTTCGACGACCGCGAGCGCCGGCATCGTCCGCCCGGGGACGGGTGCCACATCGCCGCGGGCCCAGTCCCGGACCACGCCGCCCGGCTGGCTCAGCTCGCCCGGGGTGTCATGCTGCATCGGCACTGACACGATGTCCTTCCGGACGCCCAGGTGGGTGCGGGCCATCGTCGAGAACTCCCGTGCGATCGCCGTGAACATGTCGAAGTCGCTCCGTGCCTCCCACGGCGGATCGATCGCCGGGGTGAAGGCGTGCACGAACGGGTGCATGTCGGTCGTGGACAGGTCGTACTTCTCGTACCAGGTCGCGGCGGGGAAGACGACGTCGGACAGGAGGGTGGTGGAGGTCATCCGGAAGTCCGCGGACACCAGCAGGTCGAGCTTGCCGATCGGTGCCTCATCCCGCCAGGCGATGTCCTTCGGCCGCGCGGTCGCCTCGTCGGACCCCATGACGTTGCTCTGCGTGCCGAGAAGGTACTTCAGGAAGTACTCGTTGCCCTTGGCGGACGATCCCATGAGGTTCGACCGCCACAGGGTGAGCAGCCGCGGCCACGATGCCGGCGCATCGATGTCGGCGATCGCCGGCTGCAGGCTGCCGTCGACGATCTTGCCCGTCACGTAGGACGCCGGATCGGCAGCCTCGCCCGCGGCGACGGCAGCCGCGGCCTGGTCCGCGACGTCGAGCGGGTTCGCATCCCACTGCGGGTAGAACGGCATCCACCCGAGGCGCGCCGCCTGTGCGATCGCGTCGGCGGTGTGCATGCCGGTGAGGTTGCCCTCCGCGAGCGGGGACGCGAGCGCGTCGGCCGAGTAGCCGTCGAAGCGCCACTGGTCCGTGTGCATGTACCAGTACGCGGTGCCGATCATCGTGCGCGGGGGCCGCGACCAGTCCAGGGCGTTCGCGAGCGACAGCCAACCGGTGACCGGCCGGCACTTCTCCTGGCCCACGTAGTGCGCCCAGCCGCCGCCGTTCCGGCCCATCGCCCCGGTGAGCATGAGGAGGGCCAGGATCGCGCGGTAGGAGGCGTCGCCGTGGAACCACTGACAGACACCCGCGCCCATGATGATCATGGTCCGGCCGCCGGAATCCATGGAATTCTTCGCGATCTCGCGGGCGATGCGCGTGCACGCCTCGGCGGAGACCCCCGTGATGTCCGCCTGCCATGCCGGCGTGTAGGGCGCCGAGGCGTCGTCGAGACCCGTCGGCCAGTCGCCCGGCAGGCCCTCGCGCGGCACGCCGTACTGGGCGAGCATCAGATCCAGGACGGTGGTGACCAGTGCGCCGCCGACCTGATACGCGGGCACGCCGCGGGAGATCACCGCACCCGATCCGTCCGGGGAGTCGAATCGCGGCAGCAGCACCTCGGTGGGCTCCGCTGCGACCGGCGCGTCGGCGATCGAGAGCGCGGGCTCCACGCCCTCCAGATCGAGGTTCCAGCGGCCCTCGCCCGACTCGGCGTAGCGGAAGCCGATGGACCCGTTCGGGACGTACGGCTGCCCGGTCGCCGAGTCCAGCACGACGGTCTTCCAGGCATCCTCCTGCGCCGTGGCGCCGAGATCGGCGGCGGTGAGGAACTTGCCCGGCACGCGCGAGCCGTCGGCGCGCTCGACGAGCGTGATGAGGTTGGGCAGGTCGGTGTAGGCGCGCGCGTACTGCTCGAAGAACGGCACCCGCCGCTGCACATAGTTCTCGGACAGGATGACGTGGCCCATGGCCATCGCGAGCGCAGCATCCGTCCCCGCCTGGCAGGGGAGCCACTCGTCGGCGAACTTCGTGTTGTCGGCGTAGTCGGGCGAGACGGCGACGACCTTCGTGCCGCGGTACCGCACCTCGGCCATCCAGTGCGCGTCGGGGGTACGGGTGACGGGGACGTTCGACCCCCACATCATGAGATACGTGGCGTCCCACCAGTCGCCCGACTCCGGCACGTCGGTCTGGTCGCCGAACACCTGCGGGCTCGCCACGGGCAGGTCTGCGTACCAGTCGTAGAACGAGGTCATCACCCCGCCGAGGAGCTGGGTGAACCGGGTGCCGATGCAGTGGGAGACGATCGACATCGCCGGGATGGGGGAGAACCCCGCCACTCGGTCCGGGCCGTACTCCTTGATCGTGTGCACGTACCCCGCGGCGACGAGCTCGACAGCCTCGGCCCACGTCGCACGGACGAGCCCGCCCTTGCCGCGCGCGCCCTGATACCGGCGCCGGATCTCGGGATCGGTCGAGATGCGCCCGAACGCGAGCACCGGGTCGCCGGTCTCCGCCTTCGCCCGGCGGTACTCCTCGAGCAGCACGCCGCGGATGTACGGGTAGCGCACGCGCGTGGGGGAGTACGTGTACCAGGAGAACGCAGCCCCGCGGGGGCATCCGCGGGGCTCGTACTCAGGACGGTCGGGACCGACGCTGGGATAGTCGGTCTGTTGCGCCTCCCAGGTGATGATGCCGTCCTTGACGTACACCTTCCACGAGCAGGAGCCGGTGCAGTTCACCCCGTGGGTGGAGCGGACGACCTTGTCGTGACTCCAGCGGTCGCGGTAGAACGCGTCGCCCTCCCTCCCGCCCCGGAGGAATTCGGCCCGATGGTCGGGCGTCTGCTCCCGGCGGGTGAAGAACCTGCCCATGCCGAGAAGCGCATCGGAGGCCGGACCGTCGATACCGATGGCGGGCGTCATACGAGCAAGCTAGCCACAGCCTTCACGCGCCGGTTAGGGGCGAAGGTCCCTGGCGCGACCGCCGTCCCGTGGTGCGGAGCGGGGCAGCGACCGGCTCAGTTGGCTTCGGGACCCGCCCCCGACCCGACGGGTTCCTGCGCGTCGATCTCGGCGATCGCGCGCAGGAGCGAGTTCGCGTCGTACGGGCCGACGTGGCGTCGCCCGTTGATGAACAGCGTCGGCACGGACGTGATGTTCATCGCCTCCGCATCCAGGATGTCGTCCTGCACGCGGCCGGTGACCCGCGCCGAGGTGAGGTCGCGCTCGAACCGGTCGACGTCGAGGCCGAGCCGGTCCGCCAGTCGCAGGATGTCGGAGGGGCGCTGGTGCTCCTGGTCGGCGAACAGGCCGCGTTCGAACTCGAAGAACTTGCCCTGCAGCGCCGCCGCCTCCGACGCCTCGGCGTCGGCGAGGGCGTTCGGATGCTGCCGCTGGAGCGGCGCGTGCCGCCAGACGTACCGCATCCGGTCGCCGAGCTGCTCGTGCACCTGCTGGATGGAGCCGGACGCCTTGAGGCAGAACTCGCACTGGAAATCGCCGTACTCGACGATCGTGAACGGGGCGTCGTCGGGGCCGAAGACGTGGTCGCGGGCGGGGTCGACGGGCCGCACCAGGGTGAGACCGGTCTCCTGCTCGGGCCGGACCGCCTCGGAGACGCGGAAGATCACGGTGGCGAGCAGGAACGCGAGCACGGATGCGGCCAGCACGCCGACCCGCGCCTCGTTCTGCACCGACGGGTCGTCGATGGCGAGGTCGACGATGAACAGCGAGATGGTGAACCCGATCCCCGACAGGGCGGCGCCGCCGGCGATGCGGTCGAGGGTGAGCCCCGGGCCGAACTCGCCGATCCGGAGCACCTTCATGAGTGCGGAGGACCCGAAGATGCCGAGGAACTTGCCGAGCACCAGGCCGACCACGATGCCCCAGGTGACGGGGGAGGAGAAGGATGCGGCGAGGATCTCGGGGCTGACGACGACGCCGGCGTTCGCGAGGGCGAACAGCGGCAGGATCACGTAGGCGACATAGGGGGAGTACGCCGACTGCAACCGCTCGTTGATGGAGATCGACTCGCGCAGGCTGTTGGCCGCCGCGCGGGCGTAGTCGCTGTTGGGCGACTGACGGAAGACGCGGGCGAGGTCGAGGGCGTGCTCGACGTCGTGCCGGTTCGGCCGGTAGACGGGCACGAGGAGCGCGATCGCGACACCGGCGAGGGTGGGGTGCACGCCGGAGGCGAGGAACGCGAGCCACACGATGATCGCGAGCGTCCCGTACACGGGGCCGCGGCCGCCGCGCAGGTACCGGGTGAAGTAGACGCCGGTGAGGCCGATCGTCGCGATGATGAGGGGGAACGGGTTGAAGTCCTCGGTGTACACGAGCGCGATGATCGAGAGGGCGCCGATGTCGTCGACGACCGCGAGCGCCAGGAGGAACACCCGGAGCCGACCGGGCACCCGTGGGCCGATGAGCGCGAGGGCGCCGACGAGGAATGCGGTGTCGGTGGAGATCACCATCCCCCAGGCGTGCGCGTGCCCGGAGTCGTGGGCGACGAGCACGTAGAGCAGCGCGGGGACGGCGAGACCGGCGATCGCGGCGATCACCGGGACGAGCGCCCGCGACCAGCTGGTGAGCTCGCCGATCGAGAACTCCCGCCGCACCTCGAGACCGACGGTGAAGAAGAACACCGCCATGAGGGCGTCGTTGACCGCGGCATGGAGGGTGAAGTCGAGTTGCAGGTCGGCGACGCCCACCACCAGGTGGGTGTCCCAGAAGCCCTCGTACGACGACGTGGCGAGGTTCGCCCACAGGATCGCGGCCGCCGTGCCGATCAGCAGCAGCACGGCACCGATGCGGGGTTGCCCGGCGGCGCGGATCTTGGCCGCGATGGACGGGCGGCCGGAGACGCTCCGGTCGCGGGCAGGTGGAGCCACGGGCGCTTCGCTCATACGGGGGTCCTCAGGGTGGCGGTACAGGTCACTGTAGGAGCCTGAACCGCGTGCCGCCAGCATCCATTCCTGCCCGGCGGTGGCGGGACGTCAGCGGGCAGAGCCGGTGACGTCCTCATCCGCGAGCACGGCGGCGAGGCGGCGGAACGTCTGGTCCGCGGGATGCACGTGGTCGGGCCGGTTGGACTGGTTCATGAACACGACGATGCTCGCCCCGGACGCGGGGTCGTGGAACACCGCGGCGGTGAAGCCGAGGCCCTCACCGTTGTGCCCCCACCAGACGTCGGTCTCGCCGATCCCGAGGGCGTAGCGGTCGTACGGGGGACCGGCGTCCAGAGGGGCACCCCGGAGACGCTCCGCCTGGGTCGCGGGCTCGAGGAGCGAGCCCTGCGCGAGCGCCTCGGACCACACCCGGCCGTCCTCGTGGGTCGATACCATGCCGCGTGCCGGACCGAAGATGGTGAAGTTCTGGATCGACGGCTCCGTAGGGTCGGCGGCGCTGTACCCGGA